>DASZJD010000027.1 GCA_035948415.1 Acidimicrobiia bacterium
CGCCGAGCCGGCCGCCACCTTCCGCTCGTCGTTCATCCTCGGCTACCCCGGCGAGACCGAGCGCGACCACGACCAGCTCCTCGAGTTCCTCGCCACCGCCCAGCTCGACTGGGCCGGCTTCTTCACCTTCTCCAAAGAGGAGGGCACCCACGCCGCCGGCCTGCCCGACCAGGTCGCACCCGAGCTCGCGCTCGAGCGCCTGCGCGAGTGCGCCGAGCTCCAGGACGCCATCACCGCGGCCAAGCGCGACGCGCTCGTCGGCTCGACGCGTCAGGTCCTCGTCGACGCGCCCGGCCGCGGCCGCACGGTGCACGAGGCGCCCGAGATCGACGGCATCGTGCACGTGCCCGCCGACCTGGCGGTCGGTGACCTCGTCGAGCTTGCCCTCGTCGGCGCGGAGGGCCCCGACCTGCGTGCCGTGCCCGTCGACGCGCTCGCTGCGACCGGAGCCGCCGCCACGTGAGCGAGGCCGCCCCCGAGCACCCCGGCTACACGTTCGGCCCGAGCGCGCTGGTCACCCCCGCCAACGCCGTCACCGTGGCCCGGCTGCTCGCTGCTCCCGTTTACGTCCTGATGCTCGTCGTCTGGGGTGCGTCCTGGGTCAACGTGATCGTCGGCTTCCTTCTCGCCGCCAGCGACGGGCTCGACGGCTACATGGCGCGTCGCCACGGCACCACCCGCTCGGGCGCCTTCCTCGACCCCCTCGCCGACAAGGCCGTCGTCCTCGGCGCGCTCATCACGTTGGCCGCCCAGGGCCACCTGCCCTGGCTTCCTGTCGGCCTCATCGCGGCGCGCGAGGCCGGCATGCAGGGCTACCGCTCGTGGGTCGGGCGCCGTGGGGTGTCCATCCCCGCCCGCAACACCGCCAAACTCAAGACCTTCGTCCAGGACCTCGCGGTCGGCGTGTGCATCATCCCGCCGCTGGCGCACCAGCACGGCCTGCAGCTCGCGATGATCTGGTTGGCCTGCGCGCTCACCCTGTACACGGGGGCCGAGTACCTGCTCGATGGCCGCCGGGCCATGCAGCGACCCGTGGCCTCCTAAGGTCACTCGCCGTGAGGATCGAGATCGTGGCGGTCGGCACCGAGCTGCTGCTCGGGCAGATCGCGGACACCAACTCCGCCTGGCTCGGCGAGAACCTGGCCGCCAACGGCGTGTCGTCGCACTTCCACCAGGCCGTGGGCGACAACCACGACCGCATCGTGCTCGCGCTGCGCACGGCGCTGGCCCGCAGCGACGGCGTCATCATGTGCGGCGGGCTGGGCCCGACCCAGGACGACATCACCCGCGAGGCGATCGCCGAGGTGATGAACGTGCCACTCGTGCGCGACCAGGAGATCGTCGACCACATCGCCGAGTTCTTCCGGGCCCGCGGCCGGGAGATGTCGGAGAACAACGCGCGGCAGGCCGACGTCCCGCAGGGCGCGGCGGTCATCGCGCAGGCCGCCGGTACGGCGCCCGGGCTGATCTGCCCGGTCGGCAACAAGGTCGTCTACGCCGTGCCGGGTGTCCCCTACGAGATGGCCGAGATGTTCGAGCGCGCCATCCTTCCCGACCTGCGCGCCCGCATGGCCGAGGCCGGCGAGGAGGGCGTCATCGCGAGCCGGGTGCTGCGCACGTGGGGCGCGAGCGAGTCCGGGCTGGCCGAGTCGCTCCAGGACCGCATCGACGCGCTCGACGCCGCGGGCGACGTCACGCTTGCGTTTCTCGCCTCGGGCATCGAGGGCATCAAGGTGCGGATCACCGCACGGGCCCGCACGCTCGGTGACGTCACCGCGCTGCTCGACAAGGAGGAGGGCGAGGTTCGCCGCTCCATCACCGAACGTCTCGGTGACATCGTGTTCGGGGTCGACGACGAGTCGATGGAGGTCGCGGTCGCGAACCGCCTCATCGAGCGCGGCCTGACCTTCGGCGTGGCCGAGTCGTTGACCGGGGGCCTCATCGCCTCCCGTCTCGTCAACGTGCCCGGCGCCTCCGCTTGGTTCCGGGGCGGCGTCGTGGCCTACGACTCCCAGGTGAAGTTCGACCTGTTGGGGGTGCCGGCCGGGCCGGTCGTGACCGAGCCGGCGGCGGCGGCGATGGCCGAGGGGGCCTGCAAGGTGACCGGCGCCGACGTGGGACTCGGGATCACCGGCGTGGCCGGGCCCGACGACCAGGAGGGGGTGGCGCCCGGGACGATCTTCGTCGGCCTCGCCCTGCCCGACCGGCCGACCGAGACCCGCCAGCTGCGGCTGCCCGGTGACCGGGAACGGGTGCGCCAGTACGGGGCCATTTCCGCCCTCGACCTGCTGCGACGGGCCCTCGAACCGCCTCCCGGCTGACCCGGCCGCGGCCCGGGGCGCGTTCACAGGAGGCCCACAGCCGGGTCACACTGGGACGGGAGTCGGGGGTGCCACCCTGATTCGGCAGGGAGGTGTGTCCAAGTGAAGATCGACAACGGACCCCGGGTCCTGGTGGTTGACGACGAG
>DASZJD010000028.1 GCA_035948415.1 Acidimicrobiia bacterium
CGCCCGCGGACCCGCTACGCCACGAGCGGCGATCTCAACATCGCCTACCAGGTGGTGGGAGAGGGACCCCTCGATCTCGTGGTCGTGCCGCCCGGTCTCTCGCTGCTGGAGTCGGGCTGGGACGACGCCGCGCTCGCGCGCTTCTGGCGTCGCCTCGCCTCCTTCAGCCGGCTGGTCCTGCTGGACAAGCGCGGCACGGGCCTGTCCGATCGGGTCACCGGGGTCCCGACGCTCGAGGAGCGGATGGACGACGTGCGCGCGGTCATGGACGCCGTCGGATCGGAGCGGGCGGCGGTGCTCGGCGGATCCGAAGCCGGCCCGATCACGACGTTGTTCGCGGCCACCTACCCCGAGCGGACCGCGGCGCTGATCCTCGTGGGCGCGATCGCGAAGTGGCTGGCGACGCCGGACTTCCCGTGGGGCTTCACCGCCGAGCAGCTCGAGAGCCAGCTCAACTACTTCGAGCGGGCCTGGGGCAGCGGCCGGTCGGCGCCGCGCTGGTTCGCGCCCAGCCTGGCCGGCGACCCCCGGGCGGAGGAGTGGGCCGGGCGGGTCGAGCGCCAGACCGGCACGCCGTCGGCGATGGCCACCTTCCTGGCGATGAACGAGCGCATCGACATCCGACCGATCCTCTCGACCGTCTCGGTGCCGACCCTCGTGATCCACCGGGTCGGGGACCTCGTCGCGGACGTGCGGCAGGGCCGGTACTACGCCGAGCACATCCGCGGCGCGAAGTACGTCGAGCTCCCGGGGAACGACCACTGGTGGTGGGTCGGCGACGCGGACGCGGTGATCGACGAGGTCGAGGAGTTCCTCACCGGCCATCGCCACGAACCTGAGGCCGAGCGGGTCCTCAAGACGGTCCTGTTCACGGACATCGTCGGATCGACCGAGCGGGCGTCGGGGCTCGGGGATCGCCGCTGGCGGGAGCTGCTCGACTCCCACGACCGGGCGATCCGCGGCGAGCTCGACCACTACCGAGGCGTGGAGATCAACACGACCGGCGACGGGTTCGTCGCCTGCTTCGACGGTCCGGCGCGCGCGATCCGCTGTGCCCAGGCGATCGCCGCCCGCGCGCCCGAGATCGGCCTCGAGATCCGGGCCGGGCTCCACACCGGCGAGTGCGAGCTCCGCGGCGACAACCTCGCCGGCATCGCGGTGCACGTCGGCGCCCGCGTGGCGGCCCTCGCCGGCCCCGGTGAGGTGCTCGTGACCAGCACCGTTCGCGACCTGGTCGCCGGATCGGGAATCGAGTTCGACGCCCACGGCCGCTCCGCCCTGAAGGGCGTGCCCGGCGAGTGGGAGATCCTGACCGCCCGGACGTAGACGAGGCCCGGCGCCCGGAACGGACCCTCAGATCGCTCGCTCGCGGTCGGCCCAGTACGGGTCGCGCAGCTTGCGCTTGTAGAGCTTGCCGTTCGGGTCGCGGGGCATCTCCTCGACGAAGTCGATCGAGCGCGGCGTCTTGAACTTCGCCAGCTTGTCGGCGGACCAGGCCACGATCTCGGCCTCGAGGTCCGGACCGGGCGCCACGCCGTCGATCGGCTCCACGACCGCCTTGATCTCCTCGCCCCAGTCCTCGTGCGGGATGCCGAAGACGGCGACGTCGGCGACCTTCGGGTGCAGGATGAGGACGCTCTCGATCTCGGCGGGGTAGATGTTCGCGCCCCCCGAGATGATCATGTCGGCCTTGCGGTCACGCAGGAACAGCCAGCCGTCGTCGTCGAGGTAGCCGACGTCGCCGACGGTGAAGAACCGCCCTTGCCGGCTCTGCTCGGTCTTGGCCCGGTCCTTGTAGTACTCGAAGTTGCCGGTCTGCATGTGCATGTACACGGTGCCGACCTCGCCGCGAGGAAGCTCGTTGCCGTCGTCGTCGAGGATCACGACCTCGGCGATGGGCCACGCCCGCCCGACGGTGCCCGGGTGCTCGAGCCACTCCTCGGCGAACACGATCGTGCCGCCACCCTCGCTGGCGGCGTAGTACTCGTCGATCACCGGCCCCCACCAGCCGAGCATCGCCCGCTTCACTTCAGGCGGGCACGGCGCGGCGGCGTGCACCATGTGCCGCAGCGACGACACGTCGTAGCGCGCCTTCACCTCGGGCGGCAGGGCGAGCAGCCGGACGAACTGGGTCGGCACCATGTGGGTGTTCGTCACCCGGCGGTGGTCGATGAGCGCCAGCATGTCCTCGGGCGTCCACTTGTCCATGACGACGACGGTGTGCCCGATGTGGATGGCGCCGCCGGCGAACACGAGCACCGCGGTGTGGTAGAGGGGCGAGCCGCAGATGTGCACGTTGTCGTCGAAGGGCTGCAGCCGGAAGAGGAAGAGCATGCCCCCGAACGAGGTGGCCATCGTCTCGGGCGGGACCCCCGGCAGCGGCCGCCGCACCCCCTTCGGCCGGCCGGTGGTGCCGGACGTGTAGTTCATGACCGCGCCGGTCGTGCGCTCCGGGGGCGTGCTGGTCGGCTGGCCCGCCTGCAGCTCGGCGTAGGGCCGGAACCCGGGGATGTCCCCGCCGACCGCGACGCGGCCGGCGGCGGGGAAGCCGATCTCGTCGGCGGCGGCGCGGGCGACGTCGGCGAAGCGGGCGTGGGCGACGAAGGCCTTGGCCTCGCAGTCCTGGAGGATGTACGCGATCTCGGGCCCGACCAGGTGCCAGTTGATCGGCACCAGGTAGAAGCCGGCCTGGAGGACGGCGAGGTACAGCTCGAAGACCTCGCGCGAGTTCGGGAGCAGCATCGCCACCGAGTCCCCGGTCTGCAGCCCGAGGGCGCGCAGCCCGTGCACGAGGCGGTTGGCGCTGGCGAGCAGCTCCCCAGCCCGAACCTCGCGCCCGTCGGGGTCGACGAGCGCCAGGTGGTCCGGGCGCGCCGCCGCCAGTGCCCAGAACCCGAGCGGCGGCGCGTCGCCGCCGTTGCCGCCGGTCACGCTGTCGCCCCGGTGCGAGTGGGCTTGCGCGCCGGGGCCGAGTGCTCGGCCAGCCGGCGGGCCCACCGGTAGTCGGGCTTGCCGACCGGCGTGCGGGGGATGTCGTCGGTGAGCTCGAGCTGGCGGGGCACCTTGTAGCCGGCGAGCCGGGCGCGGCAGCAGGCCTGCAGGTCGGGGAGCGACGGGCGGGCGTCGCCCCGAGGGGTGACGATGGCCGCCACCCGCTCGACCAGCCGGTCGTCGGGGACCCCGACCACGACGGCGTCGAAGACGCCGGGGTGGGCCTTCAGGGCCGCCTCCACCTCCTCGGGGTACACCTTCTCGCCGCCGGTGTTGATGCAGACCGAGCCGCGCCCGAGCAGGTTCAGGGTCCCGTCGGCCTCGACGACGGCGAAGTCGCCGGGGACGACCCACCGCACGCCGTTGGGGTCGGTGACGAACGTCGCCGCCGTCTTCGCCGGGTCCTTGTAGTACGCGAGCGGGATGTGGCCGCGACGGGCGAGCCGGCCGACCTGGCCCGAGCCCGGCTCGACCCGGCGCCCGTCGTCGTCGAGCACCGCGACCCAGTCGCTGATCGTGAACCTCGGGCCCGCGGCGGGGCCGTCGAAGTCGAGGACGGTCCCGGCGGCGCCGGTCTCGGAGGCGCCGAACGAGTCGGTCACGCGGACGCCGGGCAGGCGGGCCCGGAGCTCTTCCTTCACCGCCTTCGAGAGGATGGCCCCGCCCGACCCGATGGCGGCGAGCGACCCTAGGTCGTAGCGGGCCGCCGGGGCGGCGAGGGCGTCGGCGAGCGGGCGGGCCATCGCGTCGCCGACGACCATGATTGACGTGGCGCGCTCCCGCTCGGCCAGCCGAAGGACGGCGTCGCCGTCGTAGTGCCGGTCGCAGTTCAGCACCACGGTGTCGCCCGCGTAGAAGCCGATGAAGCTGACCCACTGGCCGCCGCCGTGCATCATCGGGGCGTTAACGACGCCGACGGCCGGCGCCGGCGCCACCCGGTCGGCGAGCTCCTCGGGCCGGGTGATCGGCGGCAGGCCGAACCCGCCACCGCCGAGGGCGGCGAAGAAGATGTCCTCGGCCCGCCACACCACGCCCTTCGGGACGCCAGTCGTCCCGCCCGTATAGAGAAGGTACGGGTCGTCGGCGGCGCGGGGCCCGAACCCCCGGGCCGGGCTCGCCGCCGCCAGCGCGTCCTCGTACCGGACCGCGGCCAGCGCGCCGGTGGCCGCCCCCGAGGCTGGATCGTCGCCGCCGTCCTCGAGGACCAGGACGTGCCGCAGCCTCGGCGCCGAGGCCCGGGCCTCGAGGAGCACCGGCGCGAACGACCGCTCGACGACGACCGCGACCGCGTCGGAGTTCTCGAGGATGTAGGCGAGCTCGCCGGCCACGTACCGGTAGTTCACGTTGACGACCGCGGCGCGGGCCTTGTAGATCCCGAGCTCGGCCTCGATCCACTCGGCCCGGTTCCAGGCGTACACGGCGACGTGGTCGCCCGGCCCCACCCCGGCGGCGGCGAGGTGGTGCGCCACCCGGTTCGACCGCTCGTCGAGCTCCCGGTAGGTGCGCCGGGCCTCGCCGGCGACCAGGGCCAGCCGGTCCGGGACCCGGTCCGCGACGACCTCGAAGAGGTCGGCGAGGTTGAACTCCATCGGAGCGCAGTAGAACATGTTCTCGTCTCGGCCGGCAACCGCGCCGCGGGGGTGCCAGTGAGCGACGACGACACCACGGGCCTCCTCGACGGCCGGGTAGGGATCGTGTCGGGTGTCGGCCCCGGGCTCGGCCGCGCCATCGCGCTCGCGCTGGCGCGCGCCGGCGCCGACGTCGGCCTCGGTGCCCGCCGCCCCGACGCGCTCGCCGCCGTCGCCGCCGAGGTCGAGGCGCTGGGCCGACGGGCCTGCGCCGTGCCGACCGACGTCACCGACGCCGGCCAGTGCCGCCGGCTCGCCGACACCGTGGCCGCCGACCTCGGCCGGGTGGACGTCCTCGTCAACAACGCGTTCACCGAGGAGGACTGGCGGGAGCCCTTCGACGGCCTCGACCCCCAGCGGTGGCGGGCGCCGATGGCCGTCAACTGCTTCGGCTCCCTCACGCTCACCCAGGCCACCCTCCGGCACCTGCGCGCCGCCGGCGGCGGGTCGGTGGTCATGATCACGACCCTGTCGATCAAGAACCCGATCCCGCTCCTCGCTGGCTACGCGGCGTCGAAGCGAGCCCTCACCACCGCCGCCCACGTCCTGGCCCAGGAGCTGGGACCGGACCGGATCCGCGTCAACTGCGTCGCCCCGGGCCACATCCGGGGCCCGGTCCTCGACGAGTACTTCACCTGGATCGCGGCGCGGCGGGGCGTCGAGCCGGCCGACGTCGAGGCCGAGGTCGTGGCGCTGCACGCGCTCCCCACGATCCCGACGCCGACCGAGATCGCGGGTGCGGTCGTGTTCCTGGCCAGCGACCTCTCGCGCGCGATCACGGGCCAGACGCTGAACGTCAACTGTGGCCGGACCCTGGACTGAAAGGGGTCGGCTCGTGCTGCTGGGCGACAAGGTGGCGATCATCTCGGGCGTCGGGCCCGGCCTCGGCCGGCAGCTGGCGCTCGCCTACGCCCGGCACGGCGCCAGCCTGCTCCTCGGCGCCCGTCGCGAGGCCCGACTCGCCGCGGTGCAGGCCGAGGTGGCCGCGCTCGGCGGACGCGCCGTCGCGGTGCCGACCGACGTCACCGACCCCCGCCAGTGCGAGCGGCTGGCGCAGACGGCGATCGACGAGTACGGCCACCTCGACGTCCTCGTGAACAACGCCGCCGCCGCGAGCCGGGCCCAGCGGTTCGAGGACGCCGACCTCGACGACTGGCGGCAGGCCGCCGAGGTCACGCTCTTCGGCAACCTGCAGATGACGCACGCCGCCATCCCCGCCCTGCGCGCTCGGGGCGGCGGGTCGATCCTGTTCGTGAACTCGATGATCGTCCGCGCCCCGAGGCCCCTCGAGGGCGCCTACGCCACCGCCAAGGCCGCGCTGCTCACGGCGGCGCAGGCCCTGGCGCGCGAGCTGGGCCCCGACCGCATCCGCGTGAACACGATCGTGCCCGGGTGGCTCTGGGGGCCGACGGTCGAGCACCACCTCGAGGCGGTGGCGTCCCGGACCGGCAGCACCGTGCAGGAGCAGTACGACGAGCTCGCCTCGCACATCCCGCTCGGCCTCCCGACCGACGCCGACTGCGCCGACGCCGCCGTGTTCTTCGCCTCCGACCTGTCGTCGGTGGTCACCGGCCAGGCCCTCGACGTCAACGGCGGCGAGGTGTGCCACTGACCCCCCGCCCCTCGACACCGTCCCGGTACGCTGCCGGCGACGAAGGAGGTCGTGATGTCCCGACTCGAGCTGCCCCCCGGCGACCAGCCAGAGATCGTGCGGGTCTGGGACCTGCGACCCGAGATGGGCGCGGCGGTGCAGGGCCTGTCGTACGCCGTGTACTCGAAGAGCCAGCTGCCGGCCCGCGTCCGCGAGGCGGCCCGGATGCGGATCGCCGAGCTCAACGACTGCGCCGTGTGCCGCGGCTGGCGCATCCCCGAGCTCGCCGAGCAGGGCGTCACCGAGGATCTCTACGCCCACGTCTCCGACCCGGAGTCCGGCGACTACTCCGCGCCGGAGCGCCTCGCCATCGAGTACGCCGAGCGGTTCGCGCTCGACCACCGCTCGATCGACGACGCCTTCTTCGCCCGGCTCCGCGAGCACTTCACCGACCCCGAGATCCTCGACCTCACCATCTGCGTCGGGAACTGGGTCGCCTTCGGGCGCCTCACGATGGTGCTCGACCTCGACGAAGCCTGCGCGGTGCGGCCACGCGTCTCGGTGTGACGACCGCGACGGTCGACCTCTTCGACCTCGACCGGTTCGCCGACGGCCCGCCGCACGAGCTCTTCCGGAGGCTGCGCGCCGAGCAGCCGGTCTGCTTCCTCCCCGAGCCGGCCGGCCCGGGCTACTGGGGCGTGTTCGGCTACGACGACGTCGTCACGGTCTCGCGGCACCCGGACCGATTCGGCTCGCACCCGAACACGATGATCCGCGACCCCGCCGGCGGCGACGCCGGCGCGGGCGCGCTGATGCTGAACCAGGACCCGCCGCGCCACACCCAGCTGCGCAAGCTCGTGAACCGGGGGTTCACGCCGCGGCAGGTCGCCACGCTCACGCCGCGCGTCCAAGCCATCGTCGACCGCCTCCTCGACGGCGTCGCCGCCCGGGGCCGCTTCGACCTGGTCGCCGACGTCGCCGTCGAGCTGCCCCTCCAGGTCATCGCCGAGCTCGTCGGCGTGCCCGAGGAAGACCGGCACCGCGTGTTCGCCTGGACCGAGCGGATGATGAGCCTCGACGACCCCGAGCTCGGCGGCACCGAGGCGGACGCGCACGAGGCGATCCAGGCGATGTTCGCCTACGCCGACCGGTTGGCCGCCGAGCGCGCCGGCGGCGGCGGCAGCGACCTGCTCAGCGTGCTCCTCGCCGCCGAGGTAGAGGGGGAGCGGCTCGGGCCGCACGACGTCGACCTCTTCTTCCTGCTCCTCATGAACGCCGGGAGCGAGACGACCCGGAACCTGATCACGGGCGGGACGCTGGCCCTGTTCGAGCACCCGTCCGAGCGCGCCCGGCTGCAGCGCGACCTCGACCTGGTGCCGAGCGCGGTGGAGGAGATGCTGCGCTTCGTGACCCCGGTGCTGCACTTCCGGCGAACCGCCCGGGAGGACACCGAGCTCGGCGGCCAGCACGTCCGGGCCGGCGACAAGGTCGTGGTGTGGTACGCGTCGGCCAACCGGGACGAGGCCCAGTTCCCGAACGCCGACCGCTTCGACATCATGCGGGCGCCGAACGACCACGTCGCCTTCGGCGCCGGCGGCCCCCACTTCTGCCTCGGCGCGGGCCTGGCCCGCCTCGAGGCCCGGCTGCTCTTCCAGGGCCTGCTCCGCCGATTCCCGGACCTGTGTCCCGACGGCCCGGTGCGCCGGCTGCGGTCGAACTTCATCAACGGCATCAAGTCCTTGCCGGTGGCGGTCACCGCCGCGCCCGGCCCCGCCGACGCGTCCTAGGGAGGGGCGGCGCCGATGAGCGCGCTCACGGGCCGCGTCGCGGTGGTCACCGGCGCCGAGCAGCCGCTCGGCCGCGGCCTCGCCCTCGCGCTCGCCGACGCCGGCGCGTCCGTGGCGCTGGTCGGCGACGCCGCCACCCTGGCCCCGCTGACCGCCGACCTCGAGGCCCGCGGGAGCCGCGCCGTCGCCATCGACGCCGACCTCGAGCGTCGGGACGAGCTCGAGGACGCGTTCGCCACCGCCGCCGACGAGGTCGGCGGTCCCGTCGACGTCCTCGTGCACGCCGCGATGGACCCCGCCGCGTACCAGCGGCGGCCGTTCGAGACCGTCGACGACGAGGGCTGGCACCGGGTCTGGGAGGGCACGATGCGCGCCGCGCTGGCGGTGCTCCAAGCCGCGTACGGGCAGATGCGGGGTCGGGGCGGACGGATCGTCTTCGTGACGCCGACGGTGTCGATGTCGGGCGCGGCCGGTCTCGTGCCGTACGCGACCGCGCTCGAGGGGCAGCGGCTCCTCGCCAAGGCCGCGGCCCGCCAGTGGGGCCCGGACGGGATCACCGTCAACTGCGTGGCGCCGGCGCCGGAGCAGGTGCCGATCGACGTCGAGAGCCTCGAGGTCTCGCTCGCCGCTCCCGCCCTCGGCGGCCCCGGTGACGTCGAGGCCGACGTCGGCCCGGTCGTGGCCTTCCTCGCCAGCGACGCCGCCCACTTCGTGACCGGCGCCACCGTCGGCGCGGACGGCGGCGTGTGGATGGCGCCGTGAGCGTCGACGGCCCGCTCGCGGGGCGCACCGCGGTCGTGACCGGCGCCGGCCAGGGCGTCGGGCTCGGCATCGCCCACGCCCTCGCCCACCGGGGCGCTCGGGTCGTGCTCGCCGCCCGCCGGGCCGAGACCGGCGAGCCCGCCGCGGCCGAGATCCGCGCCCGTGGCGGCGACGCCACCTGCGTCGTCACCGACGTGACCCGACGGGAGGACATGGAGCGGTGCGTCGCGCTCACGGTCGCCGCCACGGGGAGCCTCGAGATCATGGTGCACAACGCGTTTCAAGGCGGGCGGGCGCACCGGCTCGAGGAGGTCGACGACGCCCTCTGGACCACGAACTCCCGCACCGCGGTGTGGGGCTCCTACTACGCGGCCCGCTTCGCCTCGCCGCACCTGCGCGCCGCCGGGCCGCGAGGCCGACTCGTCCTCGTGACGTCGCCGGCGGGCGTCGAGGGGAGCGCGCTCCGCCCCGTGTACTCGCCGGTGAAGGCGGCCCAGCGGGCGATGGCCAAGAGCCTGGCCCGGGAGTGGGGCGGCCACGGGATCACGGTCAACTGTCTGGCTCCGGTCGCCGACACGCCCGCGCTCGCCGGCGCGTTCGCGGCGAGCCCCGCGCTGCGTGCGCGCGTCGAGGCCCGCACCGCCCTCGGCCGCATCGGCGACGCCGAGCACGACGTCGGCGTCGTCGCTGCCTTCCTCGCCAGCGACGACGGCGGCTACATCACCGGGCAGACCATCGTCTGCGACGGCGGCAGCTTCATGGGGCTGTGATGAGCTGGCTCCCCGACGCCGCCGAGGGCGACACGCCGCTGGAGCGCGTCTTCGGGCTGCGCCCCGACCTCTACGAGCCCTTCCGGGCCTTCTACGACGTCTTCTGGACCGAGGGCCTGCTCGACCCGGTCGTGCTCGAGCTGTGCCGCCTGCGCGTCGCGCAGCTGCTCGGCTGCGAGAGCGAGCAGCGCCTGCGCTACCGGCCGGCGCGGGACGCCGGGCTCGCCGAGGACCAGGTCGCCCAGCTCCCCGGGTGGCCCCAGGGTCCCGCGTTCACCGACGCGCAGCGGGCGGCGCTCGCCGTCGCCGAGCAGTTCGTGCTCGACCCGCACCGGATCGACGACGAGCGACGCGACGCCGTGATCGACCACTTCGGCCTGCCCGGGCTCGTCGCGCTCTGCGAGGTCCTCGCCCTCTTCGACGGGTTCTGCCGCTTCCGCACCATCCTCGGCGTCGCCGCGCCCCCCACGGTGACCGTCGTCCCGGCGCCGGCGCCCGGGACGTCCCTCGCCTGAACCGGAGGAGCCCATGACCGGTCCCCGACACCCGATCCGCGGTGACGCGCTCGGCACCCAGCCCGAGGCGATCGCCGCCTTCTGGCGCCTGTACGGGCAGCTGTGGAGTCACGGCACCGTCGAGCACGCCGTGAAGGAGATCGCCCGGATCCGCAACGCCCGGATCACCGACTGCGGGTACTGACGCAACGTCCGCTTCGCGGTCGCGAGGCAGCAGGGCCTGACCGAGGCGCGCGTCGCGCTCGTCGACGAGGGGTTCGAGGCCAGCGACCTGTCGCCCCGCGAGAAGGCGGTGGTCCGGTACGTCGACACGTTCCTCACCGACCCCAGCGGCCTGACCGAGGGGCAGCGCCAGGAGCTCCTCGAGCACTTCACGGCCGGGCAGCTCGTCGAGCTGACGGCCGCCGCGGCGCTGTTCGTCGGCTTCTCGAAGATCGCGATCGCCCTCGGGCCGCCCCCCGACATGCCGACCCAGGTCATCCCGACGCCCGACGTGCCCGACGAGGGCGGGTCGTAGCCGGCGCGCCGCGGCTCAGGCGTCGCCGACGCGGGTGGCGAGGTCGGCGCGCACGGCCCGGCGCAGCACCTTGCCCGTCGCCGTGTGAGGCAGCTCGTCGCGGATGGCCACGACCTCGGGGGTCTTCAGGGAGCCGAGCTGTGACCGGACGAAGTCGCGCAGCTCCTCGACGTCGACGGTCGCCCCCGCCCGGGGCACGACCATCGCCCCCACCCGCTCGCCCCACTCCTCGTCCGGGACGCCGACGACCGCGGCGCCGGCGACCCCCGGGTGACGCAGCAACGCGTCCTCGATCTCAGCCGGCGCCACGTTCTCGCCGCCGCGGATGATCGTGTCGTCGCCGCGGCCCTCGACGAACACGTACCCGTCGCCGTCGACGAAGCCGCGGTCACCGGTGCGGAGCCACCCGTCGCGGTCGCGCTGCGACCCGCCCTCCAGGTACTCGCCGGACACCTGCTCGCCGCGGACCCAGATCTCTCCGTCGACGACCCGAAGCTCGACCCCGGGGACCGGGCGCCCGACGGAGCCGAGCCGGGCCCGGGCCACGGGGTCGTCGCTGCCGTGCGCGGCGCGGTGCTCCGCCGGCCCCAGCACGCACACCGTGCTGCTCGTCTCGGTCAGGCCGTACGCGTTCACGAACCCGGTGTCGGGCCAGAGCCGGAGCGCGTGCTCGAGCACGGGCGTCGGCATGCGGGCGCCGCCGTAGGCGAGGTGGCGGAGCGTCGGGACCCGCGCCGCGGGGTCCAGCTCCATGGCCGCGACGATCCGGGCCAGCATGGTCGGGACCACGAAGGCGTGGGTGACCGCCTCGTCCCGGGCGGTCGCGAGCCAGGCCTCGGGGGAGAACCGGGGCAGCGCCACGATGCGGCGGCCGGCGTAGGTCGACGAGAGCACCCCGGCGACGCCCGCGATGTGGAAGGGCGGCACCGCCAGCAGCACGGCCTCGTCCTCGTCGGCGGCGGCGAAGTCGACCGTGTTCAGCACGTACGCGGTCAGCTGGTCGTGGGTGAGCGTGGCCGCCTTCGGCGACGCGCTCGTGCCGCTCGTGAAGAGGAGCACCGCCGGCGCCGCGGGGTCCTCGGGATAGGCGCGGCCGGGGTCGGCCGGGAGGTCGAGCCACGTGTCGTCGGCGAGCACCGCCGGTGCCAGGCGGGCGAGGAGCGCCTGGCGGGCGTCGGGCGGGAGGCGGAAGTTGAGGGGCGCGTACGCCGCGCCGGCCCACGCGGCCCCGAACAGCGCCGCCGGGACGAGGGGCGACGTCTCGCCGAGCAGCGCGACGGTGCGGGCCTCGGGCTCGAGCGCGGCCGCGATCGCGGTGGCCCGGTCCCGGAGCGCGGCGTAGGTGAGCCCGCCGTCGCGGGGCCCGATCGCGACGCGGTCGCCGAGGCCCTCGGCGGCCATCTCCAGGAGCATGCCGATGTTCACAGCGAGTCCGCGATCTCGAGGCAGCGGGCCCGGAGCTCGGCGCGGGGGACGACCTCGTCGACGAGACCCCACTCGAGCGCCGCGGGGGCCGGGATCGTACTGTCGACGAGCAGGAGCGCGAGGGTCCGGTGCCGGCCGATCCGCGCCGGGAGCGAGACGGTGCCACCGGCGCCGGGCACGAGCCCGAGCGCCAGCTCAGGGAGGCCGAGGCGGGCGTCGACGCTGGCGACGACGTGGCCGGCGAACGCGGGGAGCTCGATCCCGGCGCCGAGGCAGGCGCCGTGCAGGCCCGCGACGACGCGGTCGCGGGCCTGGGCGACCTGCGCCGCGAGCGACCGGCTGAGCCGGACGAGGTGGGCGAGCGCCGGGTCCGGAAACGTCCCGAACTCGTCGAGGTCGCCGCCGGAGCAGAACGACGGCCCGTCGCCGAGCAGGACGACGGGGCCGGTCGCGGCGGCGAGGGCGGCGTGCAGCTCGTCGCGCATGCGCCGGTCCAGCGCGTTGTGGCGGGCCGGACGCGCGAGCGTCAGCTCGGTGACCCGGCCGTGGGTGCGGACGCGGACCCGGGGCTCGGCGTCATCGCTCGGGGTGGCGGCGTGCTCGTCGCGCCAGCGCCGGAACTCGGCGCTGCCCTGCAGCATCGAGTAGGTGGTCGACTCCCGGACCAGGCCGTCCCACCAGTCGTCGTCGCCGGCGCGGAGCAGCACCGCGGCCGCAGTGGCCGCCGCCGGCGCTCGGGCGAACCCGGCGGCGACGCCCGCCTGCTCGGCGTCGTCGCGGAGGACCAGGTCGACCGCCACGGCCAGGGCCGCCTCGACCGGCTGCCGGGCGGCGACGACGACCGGGAGCTGCCGGAGCGCGTCGGCGACGCCGAGCGGGAGCGCGGTGCCGTCGCGGAGCACGACGAGCGCGGGCTCGCCGAGCCGGTCGGCGAGGGCGGCCGTCAGGCCGGCGGCCCCCGCAGCGAGGAGCCGGGCGTCGAGCTCGACGACCGGCGCGGGCGCGTCCGTCAGTCCGAGGACGGGAGCGGCTTGGCCGTGGCGACGTCCATCGCCTGACCGTGGCACTCCAGCTGGCCCTCGCCCGCCTTCGTCACGAGGACGGTCGCCTCGCACACCGGGCACCGGTATCGCTTCCCGAGCAGGTTGGCCACGCCGGCGGCCTAGGCCTCGCGCTCGACCATCGGCTGCCCGCAGCAGGTCACGGCGTCGTCGGCGGCCTTCACGACGATGATCTCGGTGCCGCAGCGCTCGCACCGGAGACGCGAGCCGACCTTGGTCGCTGCCACGCCGGCCAGACTACCTGGGTGGACCCGGGCGACGACCTCCAGGACCTGACCGTCGCGGTCGAGCGCGGGGTGGCGGTGGTCACGCTGAGCCGCCCCGAGCGTCGGAACGCCTTCACCGGCGCCATGGGCGAGAGCCTCGGTCGCGTGTACCGGCGCTGCGACGAGGACGACGACGTCCGGGCGGTCGTGGTGACCGGCGCCGGGGACGCCTTCTGCGCCGGCGCCGACCTGAGCCCGGCCGGCGACACGTTCGCGGCGCCGACCGGGGCGTTCAGCTCGTCCCCGGTGCGACCGCCGGCGTTCGCGGTGCGCAAGCCCGTCCTCGCGGCGGTGAACGGGCACGCGATCGGCATCGGGCTGAGCCTGGCCATGCAGTGCGACGTGCGCATCGTCGCCCAGGGCGCCAAGTACGGGTTCGTGCACGTGCGGCGCGGCGTGATCCCCGACGCCCACTCGCACTGGACCGTGCCCCGCGCCGTCGGGTTCGCGCACGCCGCCGAGCTCCTGCTGACCGGGCGCCACTTCACGGCCGACGAGCCGTCGCGATGGGGCTGGCCAGCCGGGCGGTGCCGGCGGCGGAGGTGCTCCCGATCGCGCTCGCGCTCGCCCGCGACGTCGCCGTCCACGCCGCGCCGCTGTCGGTCGCGATCACGAAGCGGCTGCTGTGGGCGAGCCCGCCGCTCGACGCCGAGGCCGCGGACCGGCTCGAGAGCGCCATGCACCGGCACGTCATGGGGCGCGCCGACGCCGGGGAGGGCGTCCTCGCCTACCTCGAGCGGCGCGAGCCTCGCTGGTCGGCGTCCGTCACGCGGGACTGGCCCGAAGCCTGGTGACGCGCCCGCGGCGGGCGACGCTCGGTCACGAGGCCGACGGCTCGGCGCCGACGCCCTCGAGGTCCTGCAGCGACGGCGCGAAGTAGTAGGAGCCGCTCACCGGGTGGGAGAAGTCGGTTAGGCGGTCGCGGACCCCGTCGGGGCCGGTGCCGAACATCCGGGCGAGCATCTTGTCGAACCGACTGGGGTCGGCGCTGAACGCGACGAAGAACAGCCCGTGCTCGTGCACGGTCCCGTAGGGGACGCTCCGCCGGTAGATGTGGAGCTCCTCGCCGTCCTCCTCGATGCTGACGCGTGCGATGTGCGCGGTCGGCGGCTTCGCCGCCTCGTCGAGCTCGACGCTGTCGGGCTTCGTGCGTCCGAAGACCCGCTCCTGGTCGACCAGCGAGAGCCGGTCGAAGGCCTCGAGGTCGTGGACCCAGCGCATCGCCATCGCGTACGAGCCGCCGGCGCCCGGCGCGTCGTCGGGCACGACGGCGACGGACGGAGCCTCGTAGGTCGGCGGGTTCTCGGTGCCGTCGATGAACCCCGTGAGGTCGCGGCTGTCCCGGTAGACGAAGCCCGGCTGCTCCGCCGCCAGCGCCGCCGCCGGCCCCATGGCGCTGGTCACGGCCCGAGCGGCGTCGAGGGCGAGGTCCGGTCCGGTGCCGTGCACCCACACCCAGACGTCGTGCTGCGTCGCCGGGGCCCGCGGCGGCCCCGGTCCTCCGACCGGCTGGAAGGCGCCCCAGCCGCGGTCGGCGCCGCCGGGGGCGAGGCGGGCCCAGAGCGCGGGCCCGAACGCGATGATCAGGTTGAAGCCGCCGACGGTCACCGACGGCTCCCGGAGCGCCTGGACCGCGGCGCGCACGTCCCGGTCGGCGGCGCCGTCGACCAGGTCGAACTCGAGGTGGTAGTGCGCCCGGGTGCCCTGGGCGAAGATGCCCGGTTGCGCGTCCGCCATCGACGATCCCTCCGCGTGCCGAGCGAGGTGCCGCAGCCTAGAGGCGCCGCCCTCGGTGCTCGGCGGCGGCGCGCCGGTCCTCGTCAGCCGAAGTCGGCGATCGACGGTCCGGGAGCGGGCAGGCCGAGCAGGTCGGCCAGGGCCCTCGTGACGGCGTTGTTCGCCGCCATCTCGACCGCGGCCTCGGGCGGCATGAGGCCGAAGTCGGCCACGAGCGTCGCGATCCGCATCATGATCACCGCGAAGCGCAGCCCCGCGAACCGCTCGTAGAAGTCGAGGTCACGGGCGGTCCGCCCGCTGGCGGCCTCGTACGTCGCCACCATCTCCTCCCGGGTGGGGAACCCCTCCATGCGCGGCGCCGGCATGCCCTCGTGGAAGTGGAGGTCCAGGAACAGCCACCAGGCCAGGTCCATCATCGGATCGGCGATCGTGACCATCTCCCAGTCGAGGACGGCCACGACGCGGTGGTCCGGGCCGAACAGCTGGTTGTTGATGCGGGCGTCGCCCCAGCAGAGCGCGAGCTCGGGGTCGCGATCGGGTGCGTGGGCCTGCACCCACTCGAGCGCGGCGCGCGGGACGGCCGGGGCCGGGAACCCGGCCTCCCGCTCGGTCCACTCGAAGGCCGCCTCGTAGTAGCGCAGCTGCTGCTCGAAGCCGAGCCGTCCGTACTGGGGCTTCGAGAGGACCTCGAGACCCAGGTTGCGCCAGTCCACGGCGTGGATGCTGGCGAGCGCGTGCAGCCCGCTCTCGACGAGGGTGCGCCGCTGCGCGGGGGTGGATTCCTCGAGCAGCCAGCCTTGCAGCGTGTACGGCGGGTTGTCCGCCGGGACCCGCCCCTCGACGCGGCGCATCACGAAGAACGGGGCGCCGAGGTAGGACTCGTCGGCCTCGTAGCACTTGACCGGCGGCACGGGCACGCGCGTGTGCTGGCCGAGGGTGCGGAGCACGAGATACTGCTGCTCGAAGTCCGCCTCGAGGAACACCGTGTGCTGGGTCGGCTTCACCCGGGCCACGAGCGACTCGGTGAACCGGTCGCCGCCCTCGGTCCAGGCGGCGTCGAAGAGCAGCGTCTCGTTCGAGAAGCCGGTGAACGCGGGGCCGGTGATGGGCCCGACCACGACGTCGGTCGTGCCGGGCTGCCGCTTGGCCAGCCAGTCGGCGAGGATCCCGCGCGCGTCGTCGAGGTCGCGCTGCTCCGGTATCGGCATGGTCGCTCCCTTCCCCCTTACACCAGGATCCCGGCGTCCTGGAGCTTGGCCACCTCGGCCGGGTCGACGCCCCACCCGCCGAGGGCGTCGCCGGTCGACTGGCCCGGGTGCTCCGGCGGACGCGGCGCGCTCAGTGTCGAGCGCGAGAAGCGCGGCGCCGGCGCCGGCTGCGGGACGCCGGCCAGGTCCACGAACGCGTCGCGGGCCCGGCTCTGCGGGTGGGCCGGGGCCTCGACCGGCGTCAGGACGGGCGCCACGCAGGCGTCGAGCCCGGCGAATCGCCCCACCCACTCGTCCCGCGTGCGGGTCCGGATCACCGCCGCGAAGCGGGCCCGGAGCTCGGCCCAGCGGCCGCGGTCCATCCGGTCGGGCAGCTCGGCGTCGGCGAGGCCCAGGCCGTCGAGCAGCGCGGCGTAGAACTGCTCCTCGATGGCGCCGACGGCCAGCCAGGCGTGGTCGGCGGTCTCGTACACGTCGTAGAAGGGAGCCCCGGTGTCGAGGAGGTTCGTGCCCCGCTCGCCCCAAGCGCCCGACGCCCGGGCCCCGTAGAACGGGGTCAGGAGCAGCGCGGCGCCGTCGACCATCGCCGCGTCGACGACCTGCCCGGCACCCGAGCGCTCGCGCTCGTAGAGGGCAGCGGCCACGCCGAGCGCCAGCAGGAGCCCGCCGCCGGCGAAGTCGCCGAGGACGTTGATCGGCGGGGTCGGCGGCTGCCCGGCGCGCCCGAGCGGCTCCAGCGCGCCGGCCACGGCCAGGTAGTCGAGGTCGTGCCCGGCGGCGTTGGCGAGCGGCCCGGTCTGGCCCCAGCCGGTGAGGCGCCCGTAGACGAGCCGGGGGTTCCGAGCGCGGCAGGCGTCGGGCCCGATGCCGAGGCGTTCGGCGACGCCGGGGCGGAACACCTCGAAGACGGCGTCGGCGCGCTCGGCGAGCCCGAGGAACAGCTCCACGCCGTCCGCCGCCTTGAGGTCCAGGCCGATGGCGCGCTTCGAGCGGTGCATTGCGTTCGTGGCCGGCCGGCGCCGGTCGACGGCTCGCGCCGCGTCGGCCCGGTCGACGCGCAGCACCTGCGCGCCGAGGTCGGCGAGCACCATGCCGCAGAACGGGCCCGGCCCGAGCCCGACGAGCTCGACGACGCGTGTCCCCGCGAGCGGGCCGCTCACCGCGGGCCGCGGCCGGATGCCGCGCCGGGCGGCGCGTCGGGCCGGGGCGGGCGGACGGGGCTGGGCATCGGACGGGATCCTAAACTGATGATCCGTCACATCAGCTCGGGGCCGCCGGCGCGGCGGCGTCTGGAGGCACACGTGGGGACCCCCGTCATCGTCGAGGCCGTTCGCACGCCGATCGGTAAGCGCAACGGCTGGCTGGCCGGCCTGAAGGCGACCGAGACGCTGCGGCACGCGCTGGTGCAGGTCATCGAGCGGGCGGGCATCGACCCGGGGCTCGTCGACGAGGTGGTCGGGGGCTGCGTGACCCAGGCCGGCGAGCAGGGCTCGAACGTCACCCGCAACGCGTGGCTGAGCGCGGGGAACGACCGGCTGCCGTTCACGACCGCCTGCACCACCGTCGACGCGCAGTGCGGGTCGGCCCAGCAGGCCAACCACATCGTGGCCGGGCTCGTGGCCGCGGGCGGCATCCAGGTCGGGATCGGGTGCGGGGTCGAGCAGATGAGCCACGTGCCCCTCGGCGCCAACGTCCGGAACGGGCCCGGGCACTACAAGACCGAGCCGTGGCCGTACGACGACCCGCCGAACGGCCAGTTCGGGGCGGCCGAGCGGATCGCGGACCGGCGCGGCATCACCCGGGAGGACCTCGATGATTGGGGCTTCCACTCGCAGCGGAAGGCCCGGCTGGCGTGGGACGAGGGCCGGTTCGAGCGGGAGGTCGCCCCGATCGACACGCCGGTGCTCGGCGAGGACGGGCAGCCCACGGGCGAGACGCAGACGATCTCGCGGGACCAGGGGCTGCGCGACACCACGCGCGAGGGCCTGGCCAAGCTGGCGCCGGTCATCGAGGGGACGCGCCACACCGCCGGGACGTCGTCGCAGATCTCCGACGGGGCGGCCGCCGTGCTCTGGATGGACGAAGAGGTGGCGCGGGGCCTCGGGCTCCGCCCGCGGGCCCGGCTCGTGCACCAGCTCGTCACCGGCACCGACCCGTACTACCTGCTCGACGGCCCGGTCGACGCCACCGCCAAGATGCTCGACCGGTCGGGAATGGCGATGGCCGACTTCGACCGGTTCGAGATCAACGAGGCCTTCGCCTCCGTCGTCCTGTCCTGGGCCCAGGTCCACAAGCCGGACCTCGACCGGGTGAACGTCAACGGTGGCGCCATCGCGCTCGGGCACCCGGTCGGCTCGACCGGCGCCCGGCTCATCACCACCGCCCTCCACGAGCTCGAGCGCTCCGACACCGAGCTGGCGCTGGTGACGATGTGCTGCGGCGGCGCGCTCGGCACCGCGAGCATCCTGCAGCGGCTCTGACGCCGCGAGCCGGCGGCGACGCCCGCGCCCGCGGTCGTCAGCCGCCGAGGTGCCGGCGGAGGAACGAGCCGAGTCGCGCCATGGCCGAGTCGGCCTCGGGCACCCACGCGTCCATCCCGAGGAAGCCGTGCAGCATCCCGTCGAAGCGGTGGAGCTCGACCGGGACGTCGGCGCCGTCCAGGCGGCGGGCGAGCTCCTCGCCTTCGTCGCGGAGGGGGTCGTACTCGGCGGTGATGACGATCGTCGGGGGCAGCCGGCCGAGGTCGGCGGCGCGGAGCGGCGACGCGTACGGGTCGTCGGGGTCGCCGCCGGGACCGAGGTAGCACTCCCAGAACCAGCGCATGTCGCGGGCGGTGAGCAGGAAGCCCTCGCCGTTCGTCTCGTAGGAGGCGGTGTCGCCCGCGGCGTCGCACGCCGGGTACACGAGCGCCTGGGCCGCCAGCGGCGGACCCTCGGTCCGGGCCCGCAGGGCCGCCGCCGCGCTCAGGTTGCCGCCGGCGCTGTCACCGGCGACGGCGAGGCGGGTCGGGTCGCCCCACAGCTCGGCACCGTGGTCGGCGAGCCATCGGATCGCGGCGGAGCAGTCGTCGAGCGGGGCGGGGAACCGGTGCTCGGGCGCGAGGCGGTACTCGACGCTGACGACGATGGCGCCGCTGGCGTTGGCGAGCCGGCGGCACACGCGGTCGTGGGTCTCGACGCCCATGAACACCCAGCCGCCGCCGTGGAAGTAGCAGACGATCGGCGCGGCGTCGCCGGCGGCCGCGGGCCAGTACACGCGCGCCGGCACCGGGCCACCGTCGGTGTCGAGGTGACGGTCCTTGACCGCGGCCACCGGCTGCGCGGGCTTGGCGCCGGCGTCGGCGAACGCCTGCGCGCTCAGGCGCAGGAGCTCGAGCGGCTGCTCGTCGAGCGGCGGGAGCTCCAGGCGGGCGGCTTCGTCGAGGAAGGCCTGCAGCGGCGCCGCGAGGGGCATCACGCACCGGCCCAGAGACGCTCGAGGGCGACCGCGGCCTCGTCGGGGCGTTCGACGATGCTCCAGTGACCGGCGTCGAGCTCGACGAACTCGGCCCCGGCCAGCTCGGCGGCGGCCCGCCCGTACGAGGATGGCCCGTACGGGTCGCGCGCGCCCCACAGCACGAGCGCCGGGGGCCCGTCGACCGCTCGGTCGGGCGTCCACTCCGTCGCGATGTCGACCGCCGAGCGGTAGAGGGCGAGGATCGCCGCCTTCATCGTGTCGTCGGCGCGGGCGGCGGCGCCGCCCGCGTCCGGGTGCCCGGCCTCGCGCAGCGCCGCCTCGACGGCGTCGGGAGTCATGAGCGCCATGATCTGCTCGCCGACGCCGCTGGTCTGCCACTGGTGCGCGAGCTCGTGCCACCGGAACCGCGCGCTGACGGCGCCGTCGGCGAGGACGAACGTGCGGGCCAGCTCGGGTCGGGTGGTGGCGACGCGCTGGGCGAGCAGCGACCCCCAGTCGTGGCCCACGAGGTCGACCGGCTCCCCGATCGCGGCGAGCTCGCCCGCGAGCCACTCGGCGTACTCGTCCTTCGTGCAGCCGAAGCCGGCGGGGACCGGCGCGCCGAAGCCGGGGAGCCGCGGGCACACCAGGTCCTTCCGGCGGAGCGACGCCAGGAGCGGTGACCAGAGCTCGGCGGTGTCGGGGACGCCGTGGACGAGGACGGCCGGCACCGGCTAGTCCTCGTCGCGAAGCGTGTCGAGCCGCTGCGTGGCGTCCACGAACTCCTCCATGAGGTCCAGGACGACGTCCCGGACCGGGCGCACCGACGTCATCCGGCCGACGATCTGGCCGACCGGCATCACGCGCAGCTCGTCGACGCCGTACTTGGCGACGCGTCGCTGCGCGTCGGCCGTGGCCATGTACTGGAGCGGCATGGGCAGGTAGCCGGGGGAGTCGGGCCGCTCCCAGGCGTCGGTCCAGGGCGTGCGCAGCTGGCGGGCCGGCTTGCCGGTCAGGACCCGCGAGCGCACCGTGTCCCGCGAGCCGGCGGCGATGAGCCGGTCCATCACCGGCGGGGCCGTGTCGCTCTCGGTCGTCGTGAGCCAGATCGAGCCCGTCCACACCCCGTCGGCGCCCAGCGCCATCGCGGCCGCCATCTGTCGGCCCGAGCCGATGCCGCCGGCGGCGAGCACCGGCACCCGGTCGCCCACCGCGTCGACCACCTCGGGCACGAGCACCATCCCGGCGACGTCGCCGGTGTGGCCACCGGCCTCGTAGCCCTGGGCGACGATCACGTCGACGCCCTGGTTCACCTGCCGCTCGGCGTGGGCGAGGCTGCCGACGAGGGCGGCGACGCGCACGTCGTGGTCGTGCGCGAGGTCCACCACGTCCTTCGGCGGGGGGCCGAGCGCGTTGACGAGCAGGCGGGTCGGGTGGGCGAGCGCGATCTCCACCTGGGGCCGGGCCCCCTCGTGGGTCCAGCCGAGGAGGCCGCTGCGCTCCTCGTCGTCGCTGAGGGGCGGGACCTCGTACTCGCTGAGCACGCGCTCGATGAAGTCCGTGTGCTCCTTCGGGATCATCTCGGCGAGCTGCTGCTCCATGCGGTCGGGGTCGAGCTG
This sequence comes from Acidimicrobiia bacterium, assembly GCA_035948415.1. Classification (NCBI taxonomy): domain Bacteria; kingdom Bacillati; phylum Actinomycetota; class Acidimicrobiia; species Acidimicrobiia bacterium. The sequence goes on from DASZJD010000028.1 coordinate 21,313, forward strand.
GCCGCCCGAGCCGGCGTAGCTGGCCGGCATGACGACGTCGACGCCGTACGGGCGGCCGTCGACGTGCTCGTCGATCCAGTGGAGCTCGACCTCGAGCTGCTCGGGCGTGAACGCGAGCGCGCCGAGCACTCCCATGCCGCCGGCCTTGCTAACCGCGGCGACGACGTCGCGGCAGTGGCTGAACGCGAAGAGCGGCAGGTCCAGGCCGAAGAGCTCGGTGACGCGGGTGCGCATCGGGACCTCCTTCAGACGGGGGAGACGGCGCCGGTGGCGACGTCCTTCGCCCACCGGTAGTCGGGCTTCCCGGACGGCGACCGCACGATGCTCGCCACCACGTGCAGCTCCCGGGGGACCTTGTAGCCGGCCAGCTGCCGACGGCAGTGCTCCTGGATCGCCTCGAGGGTCGGCGCGCTGGCGTCGCGCGGCTGGATGACCGCGGCGACCCGCTGGCCCCACCGCTCGTCAGGCACGCCGACCACGGTGCAGTCGTACACCTCGGGGTGCGACTTGATCGCCGCTTCCACCTCCTCGGGGTAGATCTTCTCGCCCCCGGAGTTGATGGAGATCGAGCCCCGGCCGAGGAGCACGATGCGGCCGTCGGCCTCGACGGTCGCGTAGTCGCCCGGGATCGAGTAGCGGGTGCCGTCGGGGCCGCGGACGAAGGTGTCCGCCGACTTCTCGGGGTCCTTGTAGTACTCGAGCGGGATGTTGCCGGTGCGGGCGAGCCGGCCGACGGCGCCGGACCCCGGCGCCACCGGCCGCAGGTCGTCGTCGACCACGACGGTGTCGAGGATGGCGGTGACGCGGGGCCCCCGGGCCTCGGCCTGCCCGGCCTGCACGAGCGTGTAGCCGTTCGAGCCCGTCTCGGAGGCGCCGATGGCCTCGCTCACGACGACGCCGGGGAGGCGGGCGAGCAGCCGCTCCTTGACCGAGGGGGAGAAGACGGCGGCGGTGCTCGAGATGTTCACGAGCGACGACAGGTCGTAGTCGGCGCCGGGCTCGTCGAGGGCCTCGACGAGGGGACGGCCCATGGCGTCGCCCGTGATCATGATGCTGTTGACCCGCTCCTCGCCGACCAGCTGCCAGACCCGGACCGGGTCGAACCGGGCGACGAGCACCACCTTGTTGCCCTGGAAGCCGCCCCCCATCACCGACCACTGCGTGGCGCCGTGCATGAGCGGGGCGATGGGCAGCATCGTCGCCGGCTCACGCTCCTCGGCCCGCTCGACGAGGGCCTCCGGACGGTCGACGCGGGTGTTCGTCGTGGGGTCGATGCCGCCGCCCAGCGCGAAGAACACGTCCTCGTGGCGCCATACGACGCCCTTCGGCATCCCGGTGGTGCCGCCCGTGTAGAGGATGTAGCGGTCGTCCGGGGAGCGAGGCCCGAAGTCCCGCTCCGGTGACCCGCTCGCCATCGCCGTCTCGTACTCGACCGAGGCCAGGCCGGCGAGGTCGGCGCCGCTGCCGTCGTCGACGACCACGGAGTGGGTCAGCATCGGGAGGTTGCCGAGGACGTTGCGGACCCGCGGCGCGAACTCCCGCTGGTAGACCAGCGCCCGTAGGTCGGCGTTCTCGAAGAGGTAGGCGAGCTCGCCCTCGACGTACCGGTAGTTGATGTTGACCCAGACCGCCCGCAGCTTGAACACGGCCCAGAGGGTCTCGACCCACTCCACGGAGTTCGAGGCGTAGATGCCGACGTGGTCCCCGGGTCCGATGCCCTGCGCCGCGAGGTGGTGGGCGAGGCGGTTCGCCCGCGCGTCCAGCTCGGCGTAGGTCCGGCGCTGGCCCTCGGCGACCACATACTCCCGAGGTCCGAAGTGGTCGGCGGCGTGCTCGAAGAGGTCGGCGAGGTTGAACTCCATCGCCACGCACTCTACGGCCGACCTGACGGTGGGTCAGATGCGCTGGGCGCGATCACCGGCCCGGTGGGGCGCGCCGCGCCCCCGTTCGCTCCGGCCACATGGCTCCGTCGACGTCAAGGAGTTCTTCATCACCGACGACCGCGGAGGCGAGGGCGGCTCGTCACCGACCCGCCCGACGTCGGAGCCTCAGGAATCTCTCCGAGCAACGCCAGTCATCAACTCCGGGGCCGGTCGCGACCTCAACCACAACGCCGGCGACTCGCTTCAGCGCGACATCCCGCGCCCAGCCGTTACCGGTTTGAGGAGGGATGAGGCGGCAAACCGAGTATGGCGGCGGCGACCCGCGCCGCGGCCTCGCCGTCGACCTCCGGGAGCAGCCTGCGATAGGGGGCCCAACCCTCGAAGGGCTGAGGGTCGGCCCTTCGACACGCCTTGATCAGGCGGATGGCCGTCGCCTCCCAGTTATCGACTGCACGCATGCGAGCACGGTTCCGGATGTCCTCCATCAAGCTTCCGTCGTCGCGGAGGAGGATGTCTCGCCCTGGGATTCGTTCGGCACCGTGCGCAAGAGCCATGAAGGTCCGCTCAGGACCGACGGCCACGAGAATGAGCTTGTCGAGGATCTCCTCGGAAGCCTCCGGCACCAACGAGGCATCGCGTCGCGTCACCTGCTTGGAGCGTTCGAGACCCTCGGACAGCGATCGAAGGAACAACGCCCGCCGTGCGTACCGGCGCCGCGACCATGCGGTCTGGCGACCGCAGCCACAGGGACAGGGCCTCGCCACCGCGGCACGATACTTTTTTGGGCCCCAAGTTCTCAACCGGTTCCGCCGAGCGGCGGAGCGCCGACGCCGGCGATCGTCACCCGCGGCGACGTCGAGACCTGGCCGAGGTCACGCACCACGGCGCCGCCGATCCGCCCGTCGGGGAGTCGCAGCTCGAAGGACGGCTCGACGCCCGCCGAGATCGCGATCCCGGGCCCGGCGGGCGCGGGCGCGCCGCCGTGGCACCCCGCGCGACCGGTGTGCTTCACTGACACGCCCGTCACCATCAGAGGCCGCGAGGGAGCAACCCGTGGACCGCACGCCCGTGATCGTCGGGACCGGCCTGTCCGACTACCCGAAGGCGCCGCACCTGGATGGGGTGCAGCACCACGTCCAGGCCATGCAGCGCGCGCTCGCGGACAGCGGCGTCGAGAAGGCCGACATCGACGGCTACGTGAGCGCAGGCGGCGGCGGCCTGATGATCGACGACGCCGTCACCATGGCCGAGTACCTGCGGATCGACCACCGCTACATCGACGGCACGATGACCGGCGGTTCGTCGTTCGAGTTCCACGTCCAGCACCTGGCCGCCGCCATCCGGGAGGGCCTCTGCGACGTGGCGCTGGTGACGTACGGCTCCGACCAGCTCAGCCGCATGGGCCGACGCCTCGGCACCGGCGGGTTCCAACGGCCCGGGGCCCGCGTCGGCGGGCCGATCCAGTACGAGGCGGCCTACGGGAACTCCCTCGTCGGCTCCTACGCCATGCACGCGGCCCGGCACATGCACGAGTTCGGGACCACACCGGAGCAGCTGGCGGAGATCGCCGTCGGCGTCCGCGAGTACGCGACGCTCAACCCGCACGCGATCTACCGCGACCCCATCACCGTCGACGACGTGGTGAACAGCCGGGTGATCGCCGACCCGCTCCACAAGCTCGACTGCTGCGCGATCACCGACGGGGGTGGCGCGTTCATCATCACCACCGCCGACCGGGCCAAGGACCTGCGTCAGCCCCCGGTGTACGTGCTCGGTGCCGCCGGGGGTGAGACCCACTGGAACGTCAGCCAGCAGCCCGACTTCACGAGCTGCGCCGGCGCCACCGCCGGCCCGGCCGCGTTCGCCCGGGCTGGGATCGGCCCCGATGACGTCGACATGCTGATGTTCTACGACTCGTTCACGATCACCTGCCTGATCCTGCTCGAGAGCATCGGGTTCGTGCCGAAGGGCGAGGGCGGGCCGTTCGTCGCCGCCGGCAACCTCAAGCGAGGCGGCCGGTGGCCGCTCAACACCGACGGCGGTGGCCTGTCGTCCTGCCACCCCGGGATGCGCGGCATCTTCCTGATCATCGAGGCCGCCCGCCAGCTGCGCGGGCAGGCGGGGGAGGCCCAGGTCCCGGACTGCGAGGTGGCCCTCTGCGCCGGGTCGGGGGGCTGGCTCAGCTGCATCGGGGTCGCCATCCTCGGCGCCGAGCACCCGTGAGAGGAGCGCGATGGGTGAGGTCCTGACGCCGGAGGAGTGGCAGAAGCCGCTGCCGGTGATCGACGAGGTGAACGGCGCCTACTGGGCCGCCGCGGCCGAGGGCCGGCTCCTGATCCAGGAGTGCCCGCAGTGCCACCACCGGCAGTTCTACCCCCGCGCCCTCTGCACCCGCTGCGGCGGCGAGCCGGACTGGCTCGAGTGCCGCGGGCGCGGGACGGTGCACACGTTCACGGTCGTGCGCCAGATGGGCATGCGGCCGTTCCGGGACGAGCTGCCGTACGTCGTGGCGATGGTCGAGCTCGAGGAGGGGCCCATGATGATGGGCAACGTGACCGGCTGCGACCCCGACGCGGTCCGGATCGGCCTCCCGGTCGAGGCCTACTTCGTGCGCGCCGCCGAGGACGTCGGGGTCGTCATGTGGCGGCCGCCCGCTTGACGGCGCGTCGTCACGTCAGCGGGGCCGGCTCCCGTCCCGCGGCGCGATGAACACGATCGACGCCTCGGCGAGGAGCTCGCCGCCGCACGACGAGGTGGCGCGCACCCAGATCTTGCGTCCCTCGACCCGGTCGACGTGGGCCTCGTAGTCGATCCGTCGCTGCAGCGGCGTCGGCCGGATCATCCGCACGGTGAGCGTCCCCGTGTAGCCGGCCTGTCCCGACGCCACCTGGGCCGCCCCCATGAGGTCGTCGAACGCCGCCGCCACGAAGCCGCCGTGCACGTGCCCGATCGGTCCCTCGTACGCGGGCGTGTAGACGGCGCCGCCGCGGGTGCCGTCGTCGGTCACCGTCCACTGCACCGGCGGGGCCAGCGGGTTGCTCCGCCCGCTGATGCCGCTGCGCTCGAGGAGGGCGCCCTGCGCCCCGGGCTGGGCCCCGAGCCCGCCGGAGGCGTGGAGGCTCGGGAAGGCGGCCAGGGTGTCGGCGAGCGCGCGCACCTTCTCGGTGGCGGTGTCGACCGCGGTCGGGTCGGCCGCGGCGCTGTCGAGGTGCGCGACCAGCTCGATCACCCGCTTCACCTCGCGGACCAGCCGATGCTTGCCGGCCCGGCGGTCGGTCTCGGGGGGATCGAACGCGACGTAGGTGCTGCGGGCGTCGGGCGGCAGGGTCACCGGCGCAGACTATGGGTCAGCCGGGACTCGAACCGGGCCCCCTCGGCCCCGGGACGCCCCGGAACTCGTAGCGCTCGGCGCCGCGGCCGGCGACGATCGTGCGCACGACGCCGGCCTCGTCGGCGGCGAGCAGCGCCGCCACCGCCTCGGCGACCTCGGCGGGATCGAGGATCGGCCGTCCCTCGTCGAGGATCCGCCGCTTCTGCTCCGGCGTGAGCAGCCCGGTGTCGACGCCCCCCGGGCAAATGGCCTGGAGGCGCACGCCGCGCGCCGCGAGCTGCGGCGCGGCGCTGCGCACGAAGCCGACGACGGCGTGCTTCGTCGCCGCGTACATCGGGTCCTGCTCGTAGGGGCCGAGCCCGGCCAGCGACGCCGTCGCCACGATGGCGCCCCCGCCGCCACCGGCGATGATCGGGGCGAGGGCGCGCACGCCGAGCAGCACCCCGTCGAGGTTCACGCCCCGCACGCGCTCGAGCCGGGTCCAGGGCACGTCGAGGACGTCGGTGGGCACGGCCGCCGTCAGCACCCCCGCGTTCAGGAGCGCGCCCACGACCCGTTCCTCGCGGCGGCCGAGCTCGTCGACGAGCCGGCCCCAGGCGGCCTCGTCGCTGACGTCCAGGGCCACGAACCTGCCGCCGACGTCGTCGGCGACCCCGCGGCCGGCCTCGTCGGCGACGTCGCAGCACACGACGGCGCGGCCGTCGCGGGCCAGCCGCCGCGCCGAGGCGGCGCCGATCCCGGACGCGGCGCCGGTCACGACGACCACCGGCGCCGCCGACCCGCTCAGGCGGCCTCCCGCGGGTCGTCGAGCCGCACCGCGCGCACCGCCGGCTCGTGCTCGCGGAGGGCGTCGAGGAGCAGCCGGTCGAGCAGCGGTCGGGGCACCACGCACTCGGCGCAGTCGGCCGACTCGAGCTCGAGGCGCAACGACAGCTCGCCCGCGGCCCCGTCCCACCCGACCACGACGACCTGGGCGCCGTCGGGCCCGAGGAAGCGGGCGACGGCGGCGAGCCCGGCGGCGAGCCCGGGCGGCGCCGAGCTCACGTCGTCTCCAGGCGGGGCCGGTTGCGGGCCAGGTGGGCGCCGTTGTCGGAGAGCACGAGCTGCCCGGTCACCCCCCGCCCGAGGTCGGAGGCCAAGGCCACGACGAGGCGGGCGAGGTCGTCGGGCTCGTTCATCCGTCCGAGCGGGATCGAGGTCACGAGCGCGGCGAGATAGTCGTCCGACAGCGCGTCGCGGGTGCTGGGGGTCAGGGTCGTGCCGGGCGCCACCGCGTTCACGCGCACGCCGTGCGGGCCGAGCTCGACCGCCAGGGTCTGCGAGAGGTGGTTGATGGCGGCCTTGGCCGCGCCGTAGGCGGCGAGGTCGAGGGCCGGGCGCGTGCTCTCACCCGAGCTGACGTTGAGGATGACCCCGCCGACCCGCGCGGCGACCATGGCCGCGCCCTCGGCCCGGCAGCACGCCGCGGTCACGAGGAGGTTCTGGGTCACGACCTCCGCGACGTAGCCCGGGTCCTGGTCGAGGAACGGGGCCGGGGCGAGCCCGGCCAGGCTCCCGACGTTGTTGACGGCGACGTCGAGCCCGCCGAGCGCGGCGACGGTCGCCTCGACGGCGTCGGCGGCGGCGCCGTCGCGCCGGAGGTCGGCCTCCACGGCGGCGACCCGCGTGCCCTCGCGTCCGGCCTCGGCCGCGGCCGACGCCAGGGCCGCGGCGTCGCGGTCCACGAGCGCGACGTCGCACCCGGCGCGGGCCAGCCAGGACGCGACCGCCCGTCCGATGCCGGCGCCGGCGCCGGTGACGAGCGCGGCGCGGTCCGCCAGTCGCAGGTCGATCACGGCTCGAGCACGACCTTGATCGCGCCCGAGCCCCGGTCGGCGGCGACGCGGAAGGCCTCGGCCGCGTCCTCGAGCGGGAAGCGGTGGGTCACGAGCGCGGCGACGATCTCCGGTTCCCGAGCCAGGAGCGCGGCGGCGTCGTCGAGGTCGCGCCCGCCCGGATGCCACCCGTACGTGTACGACCAGCGGAACTCGAGCTCCTTCATGAGCGCCGGGATCCCCGGCACCGGGACCGGGCTCCAGTGCGTGCTGAGGAGCAGGACGAGCCCGCCCGGCCGGCACAGCGACGCCGCGCGCGCGAGCGCGCTGTCGGTGCCGGCGGCCTCGACGACGACGTCGTACTCCTCGTCGCCGACGCCGGACGCGCCGAGCCGCTCGCCGGCCTCCTGCTGGTGGCGGTGCCGTGCCGCCAGCCCGATCGTGGTGACGCCGCGGCCGCGGGCCGCGGCCACCGCCGCCAGCCCGATGGCGCCGCCCCCGACGACCGCGACTCGAACGGCAGGGTCGACGGCGGCGAGCCGCAGCCCGTGCCCGGCGACGGCGAGCGGCTCGACCAGGCAGCCGTCGGCGACCGGCACGCCCGCGGGCAGCGGCACGAGGGCGGTCGCGCCGACGAGGACGCGCTCCGCCATCCCGCCGTCGACCGCCACCCCGAGGGCTCGCTCGGCGCCGGTGCGGCAGCGGTGCGGGGCGCCGGCCCGGCACTGGTCGCAGGCGCCGCACGGCTGGCTGGGGTCGATCGCGACCGCGGTGCCGTCCTCGAGCCGGCCCGCGAACTCGTGGCCCAGCGTGAACGGGAGCGGGCCGTGCTCGAGCAGGTGCAGGTCGCTGCCGCAGATCCCGGCCGCGACGACGTCGACGCGGCGGCCGGGTCCCGCCGGCTCGGGCCGATCGACGACGGTGACGCCGTCGGGGGAGTCGCGGACGGCCCTCACGGGTGACCGGTCAGGAGCCCGAGCACCGCCTCGACCGCCTCGTCGGCGCGGCTCGTGACGTCCGCGGCGGCGATCCCGCCGAGCGGGTGCGTGACCACCGCGATGCGGGCGCTCGGCAGCCCGGACGCGGCCGCGACCTGGCGGGCGAGCGCCGCGAACGCGGTCGTGGCCACGAGGACGGTCGGGCGCCCGGCGGCTTCGAGCCGCACCAGGTCGTGGACACTCCACGACGTGCACGACCCTCAGTCGGCGGATCCGGTCACGACGACGTGCGCGGCCTCGAGCTGGCGCAGGATCTCCGGCTCGGCGGGCTCGGCCGCGGTCGCCTTGGCCGCGACGATGGCCACCTCGGCGCCGGTGCGGGCGGCGAGCCGCTCCGCGATGCCGGTCAGCAGGGCGCGGGCGTTCGGCTTCCCGTTGTCGAGCACCGCGATGGCCCGGCCGCTCAGGCTCGGCACCGCCGGCGCGGCGGCGGCCGGCGTCGGCGCCACCGCCCCCTCGGGGGAGAGCAGCTCGAGGGCGCGGGTCATGGCTCGACCGCCACCGTGACGCTCCTCGTCATGCCCCAGCTCGGGATCACGCAGGAGTGCTTGCCGGGGCCGCCGGCGACGAGGACCCGCACGTTGTCGGGATCGTCGGTCATCGGGAGGAGGGCGTCGTCGTCCTCGATGGCCGCCAGCCACGGCGCCCACGCCACCGCCTCGAAGGCGCGGCGGAGCTCGCCCCGCGGCCGCCGGGCTCGCTCGTACAGGAACGACTGCACGTCGCCCCGCGACCAGCCGTGCGCGGCGATGGTCGCCGCGTGCTCCGGGCCCAGCACGACGAAGAACTCGCCCTGGGAGATGCAGGCGTTGTTGGACCCGAGGGTCGCCATCACCGAGGCGGCCTTCGTCAGCAGCCGGACGGGCTCGTCGCTCTCCATGTCGTGAACGTTGTGCGGGTTCTCCCCGCAGGCGACGGTCACCGCGCTGGCGGCGTCGACGCCGCGGCTGCGGTGGTACGCGGGCCACGGGCTGGCGGCGGCGTGCTCGGCGACGCAGTACGTGTACTTGCTCGGCTGGCCCTGCGTGGCGGCGTCGCCGGCGCCGGGTCGGGCCCCGCCGACGTGCAGCAGGACGAAGCGCACGGCGCGGCCGACGGTGGCGTTGGCGCGGTGGCCGGGACCGAACGCGCCAACACCGGCGTTGAACCCGCCGCGCTCCACCGCGTCCCCGTGCACGATCACGAGCGGCGCCACCGGGTGCGTCGTCGCCTGCACCCCCCGCAGGTTCACCTCGGGTCGCGTGAGGGCGCGGACGGCGGCCGCGACGACCGGCAGCACCGACGGCGGGCAGCCGGCCAGGACCGCGTTCACTGCGACCGTGCGCAGCGTCGCGGCGCCGTCGCGCGGCGGCACCACGCCGAGCAGCTCGTCGGGGTCCCCCGCGGCGGCGAGCATGCCCTCGACCCGCGCCCGGGTCGGCGCGACCACCGGCAGGCCGTCACCCCACCCGCGCGCGTCGAGCAGCCCCCACAGCGCCTCGGGCGACTCGTCCGCGACCTCGACCACCTCGTCGGGGTGAGCGGTGAGCGCGTGGTCCGGAAGTGCCATGATCCCCTGCGGCGTGAGCCACGCGCAGTGTACGGGGGAGGTCCCTTGGGCGCGACGGGGACGCGGCCGTGACCAGCACCGTGCGGGCCGGCGTGTTCACCGGTGATTCGCGTCACGAGGTGCGGAGCTTCCCCGAGCCGGACCCGCCGCCCGGCGGCGCGGTGCTGCGCGTCGAGGCCTGCGGGCTGTGCGGGAGCGACCTGGCCCAGCACGAGGGCGGGGTCGGCGTCCCGGGCGAGCGGTTCCCCGTCGTGCCCGGGCACGAGATCGTCGGGCGGGTGGCGAAGCTCACCGACGCCGGGGCCTCGGCCTGGGGCCTCGCCGAGGGCGACCGCGTCTGCGTCGACGAGATCCTCCGCTGCGGGACGTGCTCGGCGTGCCGGGCCGGCGAGCCCGACTGCGTCGCCATGCAGGTCTACGGCTACACGATGGGCGTCGACGACGGGCCCGGGCTGTGGGGCGGCTACGGGGAGCTGATGGCGGTGCGGCCCGGCACGAACCTGCACCGGGTGCCCGACGACGTCCCCGCGGCGGAGCTGACGATGTTCGAGCCGCTCGCCAACGCCGTCCACTGGGTGGGCCGGGCCGGGGTGGCGCTCGGCGACACCGTCGTCGTCGAGGGGCCCGGCCACCAGGGCCTGGCCTGTCTCGTCGCCGCGCTCGCGGCGGGGGCGGCCCGCGTCGTCGTGACCGGAACCGGCGACGACGCCGTCCGCCTCGACGCCGCCCGCCACCTCGGCGCGGCGGCGACCGTCGACGTCGACGCCGAGGACCCGGTGACCCGGGTCGCCGAGCTGACCGACGGCCGGATGGCCGACGTCGTGATGGACCTCGCCGCGGTCGCGACCGCGACGGTCCCGCTGGCCCTGAAGCTGGCTCGGACCCGCGGCACGGTGCTGCTCGCCGGGCTCAAGCACTTCCGCCCCGTCGAGGGCCTGGTCTCGGACCTGATCGTCCTGCGCCAGCTGACCCTGGTCGGGGGAGCGGGATACACGCCGACGGCGATGGCGCGCGCGGTCGCCCTCCTCGTCTCGGGCGCGGTCGACCGCGGGCCCCTGGTGGGGGAGACCGTCACCCTCGACGCCCTCGACGAGGGCGTCGCCCTGCTCGCCCGCGCCGCCGACCACGACGCGGTGCACGTCAGCCTCGTGCATCCCTGAGGGGTGGGGGTGGGCGCGCTCGACGGCCGGGTGGTGGTGGTCACGGGCGCGGGTCGCGGCATGGGGCGCGAGCACGCCCGGCTCCTCGCCGCCGAGGGAGCGGCGCTCGTCGTGAACGACACCGGCGCCGAGCGGGACGGCACCGGCGGCGACCCCGCCGTCGTCGAGGCGGTCGCGGCCGAGCTCGCGGCCCGGGGGGCGGCGGTGGTCGCCACCGCCGATGACGTCAGCACGATGGACGGCGCCGAGCGGACCGTCGCCGCCGCGGTCGACGGGTGGGGCCGGCTCGACGCGCTCGTCAACAATGCCGGGATCCTGCGGGACCGGATGTTCGTGAACATGACCGAGGACGACTGGGACGCGGTCGTGCGCGGCCATCTCCGCTCCACGTTCTGCACGACGCGGCGGGCGGCCGGGCACTGGCGCGACCGGTCGAAGGCCGGCGAGGAGGTCCGCGCCGCGGTCGTGAACGTCTCGTCGACCTCGGGGCTGCTCGGGTCGGTCGGCCAGACGAACTACGGAGCGGCCAAGGCCGGGGTCGCCGCCCTCACCGTCATCCTGGCGCAGGAGCTCGGCCGGTACGGGGTGCGGGTGAACGCCATCGTGCCGGTCGCCCGCACCCGCATGACCGAGGAGGTCGCGGGCATCGCCGACGTGGTCCGCGCCCCCGCCGACCCGGCCGCCTTCGACGTCTACGACCCCGCCAACGTGTCGCCGGTGGTCGCCTGGCTCGTCAGCGAGGCCTGCCCCGCGACCGGTCGGGTGCTGTACGTCCGGGGCGGGGAGGTCCGGGTGATGGACGGCTGGCACCACGGGCGGACGGTCGAGCGGGACGGCCGCTGGACCGTCCCCGCGCTCGGGGCGGCGCTCGGCGACCTGTGACCGGGGTGCCTTGCAACACGTTTCAGTTCCGACAAGACTGCGGCCCGTCTCGGCGCCGACAGCGCGAGCGGCCCGTGCGGGGCCCCGGGCACAGGGGGGATCAGCGTGAGACGTTTCCGGTGGACGGCCATCCTGACCGTCGTCGCGCTCGCCAGCGTCGGGAGCGCCACCGCCGCCGTGGCCGCCTCCAGCGGCGGCCGGGCCGCCGCCGGGCCGCCACCCACCGCCACCGAGGTCGGCGTCACCAGCAGCGAGATCCACATCGCCGTCGTCGCCGACGTCGACAACACCCTCCAGCCCGGGCTCTTCCGCGGCTCGGTCGCGGGGGTCCGGTCCTTCGCCAGCTACATCAACTCCCTCGGCGGGATCGGCGGGCGCAAGGTGGTGGTCGACTTCATCGACTCGCACCTCAGCAACAGCGAGGCCCGGAACGCCGTCATCCGGGCCTGCAGCCAGGACTTCGCCCTCGTCGGAACCTCGGCGCTGTTCCTGAACAACGTCGACGACCTGCTTTCCTGCAAGGACCAGAGCGGCCAGACGACCGGGCTGCCCGACATCCCGGTCGTGGCCACCGAGATCGTCCAGCAGTGCTCGCCGACCTCGTTCCCGATCAACCCGCCCCAGATCGTCTGCGGGACCAGGGCCCAGCACCCGCAGACCTACCAGGCCAACGCCGGCCGGTACTTCTACTACGCGAAGAAGTTCGGGAAGAACCTCCACGGCGTCTACCTCTACACGGGCGACCTCAAGAGCGCCCACGACGCCAACCAGGTGACGGGGACGGCGCTCCAGAACCTCGGGGTCAAGGCCGACCTGGCCACCTCGATCTCCGCGCTCGCGCCCCAGAGCGGCTACACGCCCGCGGCGCAGTCGATGAAGTCGAAGGGCTCGAACTTCGCCGAGGTCGAGCTCGCCTACAGCCAGACCGTGGACCTGCGGAAGGAGGCGGCGCTCCAGGGGGTCACCGACCCGAAGATCCTCTGGTCCTGCACCGTCCAGTGCTACAACCCGCAGTTCCTGTCCCAGGGCGGCGCCTCGGTCGAGGGCCAGCACATCTCGCTCGGCTTCCTGCCCTTCGAGGAACCGAAGGCGAACAAGGCCGTGGCCGCGTTCGACAAGTACACGCCCGCCGACGAGCGGGACGGCTTCGCCGCCGACGGCTTCGCCGCCGGGCTGGCGCTGCGCGACGCGGCGAACGCGGTCGTGAAGCAGAGCGGCACGAACGGCCTCACCCGGAAGGCCCTGCTCAGCGCGCTGAACAACCTCACCGCCTTCAACGGCGACGGGATGTTCGGCACCACGAACATCGGCGGCCGGGTCCCGTCGGACTGCTACATGATCGTCCAGGTGAAGAACGGGAAGTACGTGCGGGAGTTCCCGACGAAGCCCGGGACCTTGGACTGCACCAAGCGCAATGTCGTGAACTTCAAGCTCGATCTCGGAACTGGGTGATCCGCACGGCGTCATGAGCCTCCTGTCCTGCCACGAGGTGTCGGTCAGCTTCGGGGGCCTGAAGGCGCTCGACGAGGTGACGCTCGACGTCCCGCCGGGCCAGGTCACGGGCCTCATCGGACCGAACGGGGCCGGCAAGACCACGCTCTTCAACGCCATCTGCGGGCTCCAGCCCCTGAACGAGGGCGGCATCCAGCTCGACGGGCGTGAGATCAGCACCGAGCGGCCGCACAAGCGGGCCCGGCTCGGCATCGCGCGGACGTTCCAACGACTCGAGACCTTCGGCACCCTGTCGGTGCGCGACAACGTCCTCGTCGCCGCCGAGATGCGGCGAGGGTGGTCGCGGGAGCGGTTCCGGCCCGGGGCGCTGACCGACCAGCTCGTCGAGCGCGTCGGCCTGGCCTCGGTCGCCGGGGAGCGGGTCGACCAGCTCCCGACCGGGACCCAGCGGCTCGTCGAGGTGGCCCGGGCCCTCGCCACCAAGCCCCGCGTGCTGCTGCTCGACGAGCCGTCGGCGGGCCTCAACGAGGAGGAGACGACGGAGCTGGCGGCGCTGCTCCGCGAGCTGGCCGCCACCGGCCTCGGCATCCTCCTCGTCGAGCACGACATGGGCCTGGTGATGAGCGCCTCCGACGGCATCCACGTCCTCGACTTCGGGCGGATCATCGCCGTCGGGACCCCCGAGGACGTGCAAGCCGACCCGCTCGTGCGCGCCGCCTACCTCGGCGAGGGGGAGGCCGAGGAGGA
>DASZJD010000029.1 GCA_035948415.1 Acidimicrobiia bacterium
CGAGCGTCGCAGGCGGCGTGCCCTTGAGCGTGCGCGTGACGGCGAGGCGCACGACCTGACAGCGCGCCGGCGGGATCGGCCCGGCGAAGCCCGCCGGTCGGTGCGGTGTCGCGGGGCGTGGCCCCTGGTACAGCACGGCGACGACGCGAGCGACGACCGCGGTCTGCGTGGCCGGGAGCAGGTCGGGCAGTGGCGTCGGCGGGAGTGCCGTGAGCGCTGTGTCAGGGCGTCCGAGCTGCTGGGCGGTGACGGTCGCGGCGCCCCGGCACGCCGCGGCATACGGCGCCCGGGATCCGGCACCGGCCGGCGCGGCGAGCAGCAAGGAGGCGGCGGCCGCGCCGCCCAGCGCGGCGAGCCGGCGCGTCACTCGAGCAGGTCGGGCTGCTCGCGCACAATCGAGTCGTAGAGCGGCGAGAAGCTGAACCAGCCGGCGACGTGCGAGCCGACCTGGGACGCGGTCAGCCGTGCGGCGTCGGGGCTGATGTGCACCGGCGTGCCGGCGGCCTCGGCGAGCAGCTGGGCCTGACACGACCGCTCCATCGTGATGAACCACCAGACGGCCTCGTCGACCGTGTGACCGACGGTGAGCAGCCCGTGGTTGCGGAGGATGAGCGCCTTGGCGTCGCCGAGGGCGTGGGCGAGCCGCTTCCCCTCCTCCAGGTCGAGCACGACCCCGGTGTAGTCGTCGAACAGGGCGTGGTCCTGGTAGAACGCGCAGGCGTCCTGGGTCAGCGGGTCGAGCAGCCGGCCCAGCGAGGACCAGGCCTTGCCGTGCAGCGAGTGGGCGTGCGCCGCCGCGACCACGTCGGGCCGCGCCTCGTGCACCTGGGAGTGGATGGCGAAGGCGGCCGCGTTCACGGGTCGTGAGCCCTCGACGACCTCGCCGTCCCGGTTGACGAGGAGCAGGTCCGACACCCGGATGTGCTTGAAGTTCATCCCGAACGGGTTCACCCAGAAGTGGTCCCGGTGCTCCGGGTCGCGGGCGGTGATGTGACCGGCCACGCCCTCGTCGAAGCCGAGCTTCCCGAACAGGCGGAAGCCGGCGGCGAGGCGCTCCTTGCGGTGCTGGCGCTCGGCCTCGACGGTGGCGAACTTCGGGAGGTAGTCCGCGTACGGCGCGAGCTGGTCCAGGTCGTTCTGCGTGGTCGCCATGGCGGTCCTCCTCGTCGGCCGACCCGACGACCCGATGGTACCCGCGGCCCGTTTCAGGCCCGATGGCCGGCCAGGTCCGCGGTGTCGCCCCCCAGGATGCGTCGCACGTCCCGCAGCAGGGCGCGCCGCCCGTCGGCGCGGTCCACGTCGTGGCGCAGCCAGTCGCCGCCGGCCTTCACGTCGGTGGCGAGGCCGGTCGAGAGGGCGTGGAAGTGGAGGAAGGCGCCGCCACCCCGGGTGAACGTGCCGGGGCTGCGCTCCCGCAGCGACGGGAGGCTCCGCAGCTCGGCCAGCAGCGGCGCCAGCCGCTCGAGGTCGCGAGGCCCGAGCCGGGCCACCGGGCTACGCGGCGTCGGCGGGCAGGCCGACCGTCTTCAGCTCGAGGTACTCCTCGAAGCCGGCGATCCCGTGCTCCCGGCCGATCCCGCTCTCCTTGTAGCCGCCGAACGGGGAGTCGGCGCCGAACCACTGCCCGCCGTTCACCGCGACGGTCCCCGTCCGGAGGCGCGACGCCACCGCCAGCGCCCGGTCGAGCGAGCCGCCGTTGACGGCGCCCGAGAGCCCGTACCGGGAGTTGTTGGCGATCCGAACCGCGTCGTCGTCGTCCTGGTATCGCAGCACCACGAGGACCGGCCCGAAGATCTCTTCCTGCGCGATCGCGGCGTCGGGGTCGACGTCGACGAAGAGCGTCGGCTCCACGAAGTATCCCTTCGGCAGCCGCTCCGGGACGCCGCCGCCGACGACGAGCCGGGCCCCCTCGGCCTTCCCCCGCTCGATGAAGCCGAGGACGCGGTCGCGCTGGCGGGCGTTGATGAGCGGGCCCATCAGGTTGGCCGGATCGGTCGGGTCCCCGTACGGGAAGCCCTCGAACGCGGCTTGGAGCAGCTCGACGCCCTCGTCGTACCGCGAGGCCGGGAGCAACATCCGGGTCGTGATCGCGCAGCCCTGGCCGGCGTGCATGCACGTCATCGAGCCGGCGGGGACGACCGCCGCGAAGTCGGCGTCGTCGAGGACGATGTTCGCCGACTTGCCGCCGAGCTCGAGGAAGACCCGCTTCAGGCTCTCCGAACCCCGGGCCATGATGTGCTTCCCCGTGGCCGACGATCCCGTGAAGCTGATCATGTCCACGCGAGGGTCGCCCGTCAGCACCTCACCGACCGCAGCCTTGTCGCCGGACGTCACGACGTTGACGACCCCCGGGGGCAGGTCGGTCTGCTCGGCCGCCAGCCGGCCGAGGAAGGTCGCGCTCCACGGCGTGTCCGGCGCCGGCTTCAGCACGACGGTGTTGCCGGCCGCGAGCGCCGGACCGAGCTTCGAGAGGTTGAGCATCAGGGGAAAGTTCCACGGCGTGATCGCGCCGACCACGCCGACCGGCTCCTTGTAGACGCGTCGTCCGCTGCGCATGCCCATGAACTCGCGGACGGGAAGGTCCTCCTGCCACGAGTAGGAGTCGACGACGTCGATGTCCCACTGCAGGTCGTCGATGCACGAGTCGAGCTGCACCGCGTAGGTGAGCATGATCGGGGTCCCGACCTCGGCGACGATCTGAGCTCGGAGCGTCTCGCGCTCGCGGTCCAGCGCGTCCTTGAGCTGCCGGAGGCAGCGTCGGCGCAGGGCCCGGTTCGTCGACCAGTCGCCGTCGTCGAAGGCGCGTCGCGCCGCCGCGATCGCCCGGTCCATGTCTTCGGGGCCGGCGTCGGCGACCTGCCCGATGACCTCCTCGGTGGCCGGGTTCACGTTGGGGAACGTCGCGCCCGACGTGGCATCGACGAGCTTCCCGTCGATGAGCATCCGCGGCTCGGCCTCGTACTCGACCATCAGCCCTCGCTTCGTCGATGACCCTGCGTCCGGGACTGTACCGCTACATTCGGCGCGTGCGGATCGCCGCGCTCGACCTCGGCACCAACTCGTTCCATCTCCTCGTCGCCGACGTCCACTCCGACGGGGAGTTCGAGGCGCTGACGCGCGAGAAGGCCATGATCCGCCTCGGGGACGTCGTCGCTCGCCGGGGCGCCATCTCGGACGGTGCCGCCGACGTCGCGGTCGAGACCGTGCGCCGGTTCAAGCTCCTCGCCGACGCCGCCGGCGCGACGGAGACGCACGCGTGTGCCACGAGCGCGATCCGCCAGGCGACGAACGGCGACGCGCTCGTCGACCGAATCGAGGCCGAGACCGGTGTGGCGGTCGAGGTGATCAGCGGCCGCCGGGAGGCCGAGCTGATCTTCGGGGCCATCCGGGCCAGCGTGATGCTCGACCCGGCGCCGGCGCTGTGCTTCGACCTGGGCGGCGGGAGCCTCGAGGTCATGGTCGGCGATGCCGCCGGGCTGCGATGGTCCGCCAGCGAGAACCTGGGGGTCGGGCGCCTCACCGCCGAGCTCGTGCACAGCGACCCGCTCTCAAAGGAGGACCGGCGGGCCTTGCAGGCGCGCACCACCGACGCGCTGGCGCCGCTGGCCGAGGAGGCGGCCGCGTACACGCCTCGGCTCGTGGTCGGCAGCAGCGGGACGCTCCTCGACCTCGCGCACATGGTCGCAGCCCGCCGCGCCGTCGACGTGCCGGTGTCCCTGAACCAGCTGCGGTTCACCCGCGACGAGTTCCTCGTCCTCCACAAGGAGATCCTGAGCTCGAAGGCGGGCGACCGCGTTCGGATGGAGGGGCTCGAGGCCCGCCGGGTCGACCTCATCCCCGCGGGGTCGATCGTGCTCGCCACGGCCATGGATCTGTTCGGCTTCGACGCCATGACCGTCAGCGAGTGGGCCCTGCGCGAGGGCATCGTGCTCGACGTGATCGGCCGCCACGACCCGAGCGACTGGTCCGACGACCCGCGGGCGATCCGCCGCGCCTCGGTGCAGGGCTTCGCTCGCCGCTGCGACGGATCCGAGCAGCACGCCCGTCAGGTCGCGCGGCTCGCGCTCGAGCTCTTCGACCAGACCGGCGACGTGCACCACCTCGCTCCGGAGGACCGCGAGCTGCTCGAGTACGCCGCGCGGCTGCACGACGTCGGGGAGCACGTCTCGACGAGCGGGCACCACAAGCACGGCGCCTACCTGATCCGGCACGCCCAGCTCCGGGGGTTCACCCCCGAGGAGGTGCAGCTGCTCGCGGCGCTGGCCCGCTGGCACCGACGGGGGGAGCCCAAGCTCGGCGACGAGTTCGGCATGGTCGAACGCGGGCGGCTCCGCCGTCTCGCCGCGATCCTGCGGCTCGCCGACGGCCTCGACCGGGGGCGCAGCCGGGCCGTGGACCACGTGGACGTGACGATCGGCCCGTCGCTCGTCGTGCTGCGGCTGCGGTCCACGCGCGACGTCGAACTCGAGCTGTGGGGCGCTCGAAGGAAGCGAGAGCTGTTCGAGAAGGTCTTCGGACGCGACGTCGAGCTCATCGCCCACGTCACCCACCCGACGCGGGCCGATCGGCAGCCTCAGGAGGGCCCGGTCACGGTCTGATCGATGATCCGAGCGGTGGTCGCCAGCAGGGCCTCGGGCCCGACGCCGAGCTCCTCGATCTCGCGGTGGAAGGCGGCCACCCGCTCGGTCATCGCCACCATCGCCGACGCGGCGGCGATCGGCGACACGTCCGAGCCGATCCGGCCGGCGCGCTGCGAATCGGCGACCCGCGCCGCGAGCGCCTCGGTGATCGGTCGCAGCGAGGCGTTCCGCACGGCGCGGAAGCGCTGGTCTCCCTCCTGAGCGGCGAGGTTCCGGACCCGCAGCACCGCCCGGTGCTCGTCCCACGAGACCACGAACGCCTCCACGATGCGACGCGCCGAGCGCTCGGTCCACGGCTCGGCGAGCAGGCGCGAGACCGCGCCGAGGTCCTCGGCCGCCTCCCCCGCCAGCGCGAGGACGGCGTCCTCCACGTCCCGGAAGTACTGGTAGAAGGTGGCCGGCGACGTCCCGACCGCGCGCGCGATGTCGACGACGCGCAGGTCGCGCAAGCCACCGGTCTCGAGCAGCCGCGCGGTCGCTTCCAGGAGCCGAGCGCGGGTCTGCTGGCCGCGGCGTCCGAGGGCGCGGCCGTCGAGGGCGACGGACTCGGAGCTCATGGCGCGGCGCGGCTCGTCATCCGAGCGCTCCGGCCTCACGCAGCGCGTCGGCGTGGCGATCGTCGTAGCCGAGCACGTCGCGGAGCACCTCGTCGGTGTGCTCCCCCACCTTCGGCGCCCGCGTCGGGGTCGGCAGCTCCTCACCCTCGAGCTTCACCGGCAGCGGGATCTCGTCGGCGCCGAGCCGGGCCGCGGGGATCCACGGGAAGCGGTCCTGGAACTGCGGGTCGTCGGCGATCGTCTTCGACGTGTTGACGGGCGCGATCGGGGTGTTCACCTGGTTGCCGAACTCGATCCACGCCTTCGACGTCCGGGTGCGGAAGATGTCACGCAGCTCGCGCTGCAGCTCGCGGTTGTGGCGCGCGTGGTCGGCGTACTCCTCGCCCGGCCAGCGCTCGAAGAGGTCCGGGCGGCCGACGCCCTCGCAGAAGTTCTTCCAGAAGGCGCGCTCGGACGCCATGAACAGCACCTGGCCGTCGGCGGAGTCGTACATCTGGTACCGGACGCCCTCTCGCATCCCCGCGGTGCCGGGAGCGCGGCGCTCGTAGTTGTCGCTGGCGTTGCCGGTGACCTCCGACTCGGGCCGCTCGTACGCGCGCCAGGTCTCGATCCGGTACCAGTCCATGTACGCGGCGGTGTCCGACTGCGCCAGCTCCATGGCGGAGCCCTCCCCGGTGGCCCGAGCCCGGGTGATGCCGGCGAGCACGGCGAGCGCGCCGAGCAGCGGGCCGGCGTGGATGCCCATCGAGGGGTGCTCGGGGAGGTAGCAGAAGCCGTCCTCGTCGTAGGCGGCCGGGACGAGCCCGGCCCAGGTGTCGAAGGCGATCCCGTGGGCGGGGAGGTCCCGGTAGGGGCCGGTGGCCCCGTACCCGGACAGCGAGCAGAACACGATGCGAGGGTTGACGAGGCGGAGCTGCTCGTACCCGAGGCCCCGCTTGGCGAGCGCGCCCGGCCGCATCGCCTCGACGACGGCGTCCGCCCGACGCACGAGGTCCAGGTACACCTCGACCGCCTCCGGGCGCCGGAGGTCCAGGACGACGCTGCGCTTGCCGCGGTGGATGTGCAGGTGCAGGAGCGATTCGCCCTCGACGATCGGCCACGTCATCCGTCGGATGTAGTCGCCCTGGGGCGGCTCGACCTTGATGACGTCGGCGCCGAGGTCGGCGAGGAACGACGTGAGCTCGCCCGGGCCGAGCAGCGAGCTCTCGATCACCCGCACGCCGCGGAGCGGGCCGCGGTCGGGCGCGCTCACAGCGAATCGCCGGCCGACAGCACGGTCCGGGGATGGGGGGTCATGAGCTCCTCACGCCAATCGGTGAGGAACTCCCGGGCGCGGGCCCGCCAGCGCGCGATCCGCTCGTCGTCGTGCTGCGCGCTCGCCCGTTGGAGCTCGCAGTGCCGGGCGGGGTCGGTCGCCCAGATCGTGAGCACCTCCCGGTCGGTCAGCAGCACCTCGTAGAGCCCGACGAGGGTGTGGCCGTAGTCGGCCAGGACGGGGCGCCACTCGTCGCGCACGACTGCGAGGTAGTCGAGGGCGGCGCCGGCCCGGCACCGGGACAGCTCGTGGACGAACACCGGCGCCCGGACATCGGCGGCGCGGAGCTCCGCGAGCGACGGGCACCCGGGCGCTCCCGCCATCAGCCGATCGACCCCGCCGGTTCGCACCTCGAGCGCCCGTCGCCACCACTCCTCGAGCTCGGGGGTGCGCGTGCGGCGCAGGTTGGTCCGCTCCATCAGGCGCCGCCACCCGTCCCACCCGTCGACGCACTCCCAGAGGTTGATGACCTGGGGCCAACGGCCGGTGGACCCCATCGTGTACCACGTGCCGACGAGCTCGAGCGTGCCGCCCGACGCGTCGCCGGCGCCTCGCGCCGCCGTGTGCTCCATGTACGGCATCGCGCCCTCACCCACGATGTCGATGTACTCATGGAGGTACACGTTCCGATCCGACACCGGCCGGATCGTATCGGCCGACGCCGACACTCGAGACCAAACGCGCACCCGGGCCGCGCGGTGCGGCCGCGAGGCCCGCCGGTCACGCGGATGGCGCGCGACGATGACCGCGTGGGGACACCGGGGGTGGCCGAGCGCAGGGGTCGCCTCGTGGTCCTGGCCGGGCCGGGCGTGATCGACCAGGGCGCGGTCGAAGGGCTGCGGGCGTTCGCGGCCGCCGGCGAGCTCGGCGTCGCAAACACCTGGGGCGCGAAGGGCGTGCTCGCGTGGGACAGCCCCTTCCACCTCGGGACGTGCGGCCTGCAGGACCGCGACTTCGAGCTCCTCGGCTTCGGGTCGGCGGACGCGATCGTCACCGTCGGCGCCGACCCGGTCGAGTCACCGTGGTCGCGCCTCGGGCCGGCGCCGCTCGTCGACGTGCGGCCGGCCGACCTCGCGGCCGCCGCCGGCCGCGTCGTGAACACCGGTCCCCCGCTGCCGAACGAGCTGTACCCCCGCCTCGCCGCCGTCGCCCAGCCCGGGTACGTCGACGACCGGGTGCCGCTCCACCCCGCCCGGGCCGTGGCTGACGTCGGCGCCGCGCTCCCGTCGGACGGCTTCGTCGCCGCCGAGCCCGGCCTCGCGGGCCTGTGGGTCGCGCGCACGTTCCCGACCCCCGCCCTGGTGCCCGGGGCGTCGCGGCGCGTCCAGGTGCCGGCGAGCAGGGACCCGGGTGTCGCGGTGCGGCTGGCGGCCGCGCAGGCGCGCGCGGGGCGGCCGGCGGTCGCGGTCACGACCGCGCCGCTCGACGCCGCCAGCGCCGACGCGGTCGACGACCTGCTCGGCACCGCGCTCCCCGTCGTCGTCGAGCTCTGGGGCGAGCGGGGAGACCTCGACCGCGCCGGCCAGCACGCCGAGCGGCTCGCCGACGCGCTCGCGGTACGTTCCCCTCGCGTGCTCGAGGTGCCCGTCGCCTTCGAGGCCACCGCCCTGCTCGTCGCCGCGGCCGGACCGGTGGTGGCGTGGGGAGGTCTCTAGCGTCGTGGCCGGGGAGGAGCGGACGATCGAGCGTCGCACGGCCGTCGTCACCGGGGCCTCCTCCGGCATCGGGCGCGCCATCGCCGTCCAGTTCGGCCGGGTGGGCTGGCGCGTCGCGCTCGGCGCCCGTCGGGCCGACCGGCTCGAGGCAACCGCCGACGAGGTTCGGGCGGCCGGCGGCCAGCCGCTCGCGCACCACCTCGACGTGACCGACCCCGATTCGATCGAGCGGTTCTTCGGTGCCGCCGAATCCGCCCTCGGGCCACTCGACGTGCTCGTGAACAACGCCGGGGTGGCGACGCCGGGCTGGCTCCACGAGCTCCCTGCCGACGCCCTGGCCCGCGAGGTCGCCACGAACCTCTTGGGTCCGCTGCTGACCACGCGGCTCGCCGTCGCGTCGATGCGCCGCCGCCAGCGCGGCGACATCGTGTTCATCACGTCCGACGCGACGCGGCACGCCCGGCCGCGGATGGCCGCCTACACCGCGACGAAGGCCGGGCTCGAGGCGCTGGCGCACGCGCTGGCGATGGAGCTCGAAGGCTCGGGGGTCCGGGCCACCACGGTGCGGGTCGGGCCGACCCTCAGCGAGTTCGGGTTCGGCTGGCCGCCGAACGAGCTCGAGGACCTGATGGGCTACTGGCCCCGGTTCGGCCTCCAGCGGCACGCCGGCGTGCTCGACGCCGCGGCCGTCGCCGCGGCGGTGCTCACCGTCGTCACCGCCCCCGCGGGCGTGCACTTCGACACCATCGAGGTCCAGCCCGAGGCCCCCGTGGGCGACACCGGTCCCGCCCCGCCCTTCGAGCACCCGCCCGAGTGAGCGCGACGCCCGCCGTTGACCGCCGGGCCCGAGCCCGCGATCCTGACCCCGTGCCCGAGCCCGACGAGTGCGTCCTCGACGCCGACGGCCACGTCTGCGAGCCGCCCGACCTCTGGACCCACGGCCTCCCGGCCCGCCTGCGGGACCGCGGGATCCGGCTGCGATGGAACGAGGCCACCGGCTACGACGAGTGCCTCGTCGAGGACCAGATCGCCACCGACCGCGGCCTCGTGGGCCTCGGCAACGCCGGCGAGTCGTTCGAGGACTTCGGCCGCGGCCGCCACTACGAGGACCTGAACCCGGCCGGCTTCGACGCCACCGAGCGCGTGAAGGTGCTCGACTCGGAGGGGATCGACCTCGCGGTCATCTACCCCGGCCTCGGCCTGAAGCTCGGCGGCATCCGGGACCCGGAGCTCGCGGTGTGGTCCTGTCGCGTCTACAACGACTGGCTGGCCGAGTGGACCGCGGCGGCGCCGACCCGGCTCCGCGGCGTCGGCGCGCTGCCCATGCAGGATCCAAACGCCGCCGCCGAGGAGGCCCACCGCATCCGCGAGCTGGGCCTCGTCGGCGGGTTCGCCCGGCCGAACGCGTACCTCGACCGGCCGTTCCACCACCCCGCCTACACCCCCGTGTGGGAGGCGCTCGAGGAGACCGGGCTGCCGCTCGCGCTGCACCCCGCCGGCCTGCCCGACATGCCCGGCGCCTCACGCTCGCTGCTCACGCTCATGGCGCCCGGCACCCACCACGCCCTGATCCTCCTGTTCGACCAGCAGATGACGCTCTCGAACCTCACCTACGGCGGCGTCCTCGAGCGTCATCCCGACCTGCGGGTCATCGTGCTCGAGTGCGGCGGCGGGTGGATCGCCCACTGGATGGACCGGCTGAACGAGTTCGAGGAGAGCTACGGCTGGGCCACCGCGGCCCTGTCGCTGACCCCCGAGGAGTACTTCCGGCGTCAGTGCTGGATCAGCTTCGACCCCGGCGAGCGGACACCGGCCGCGCTGGCACCGCTGGTCGGCGCCGACCGGTTCATCTGGGCGTCCGACTTCCCGCACAGCGACGCCAAGTTCCCCGGGGTCGTCGACGAGCTCCGGGAGCACAACGCCGGTCTCGAGCCGGCGGCGCGGGCCGGGCTCTTCGGCGGCAACGCCCTGGACCTGTACGGCCTCGCGCCGACCGTCTGACCGTCGCCGTGCCCGACGTCGACCTGCTGGTGCGAGGCGGCCGCGTCGTCGACGGGACCGGCGCCCCGGGCCGGGCCGCCGACGTCGCCGTGCGCGCCGGTCGGGTCGCCGACGTCGGCGAGCGGCTCGACGCCACGGCCGCGCGCGTCGTCGAGGCCGACGACCTCCTGGTGACGCCCGGCTTCGTCGACGTGCACACCCACTACGACGCCCAGCTGCACTGGGATCCCACCGCTTCACCCGCGTCCTGGCACGGCGTCACCACGGTCCTGACCGGCAACTGCGGCTTCACGCTCGCGCCCTCCCGGCTCGACGACCGGGACTGGCTGCTGCGCATGCTGAGCCGGGTCGAGGGGATGTCCTCCGACGCGCTCACCGCCGGCGTCGACTTCGCGGGCGGCTCGGTCGCCGACTTCCTCGACAACCTCGAGGGCCGGATCGGCGTCAACGTCGGCGTCAACGTCGGCCACTGCGCGCTCCGTCGACACGTCATGGGTGACGACGCCTCGGAGCGGGCGGCGACGGGCGACGAGGTCACGGCCATGCGGGACCTCCTCCGCGCCGCGATGGACGACGGCGCCGTCGGCTTCACCTCGTCACAGCTCGAGATCCACCAGGCCCACGACGGCCGGGGCGTGCCGTCGAACTACGCGGCCCCCGACGAGCTCGTCGCGCTGGCGTCGGTCCTCGGCGAGCTCGGGCGGGGCTCGATCGAGTTCATCCCGCGATCGTTCCTCGTGGGCTACGACGACGACGACCGAGCCCTGATCCGAGGCATGGCGGTGGCCTCGCGTCGGCCGATCCACCTCAACACGCTGACGATGATGCCGCACGCCCCCGACGGCTGGCGGCGCAGCCTCGAGTTCGCCCGCCAGCTCTCCGACGAAGGGCTCGCCCTCCACCCCATGTTCGCCAGCAACCGCCAGGGCGCCCACTTCCAGCTCGGCTCCACCTTCCTGTTCGACGAGATGCCCACGTTCCGGACCACCCTGACGCTCCCGGAGCCGGCGCGGGCCCGGCGGCTGCGCGAGGCGACGGTGCGCGAGCAGATGCGACGGGAGCTCGCCGACCCGACGGGGCGGTCGTTCGTCGTCCCGTGGTCGGTGCTGCGGGTGGAGAGCGTCCGCCGCGACGCCAACCGCCGGTGGCTCGACCGCAGCGTGAGCGAGATCGCGACCGAGCTCGGCGTGGACCCGCTCGACGCCTTCCTCGACCTCTCCCTCGAGGAGGACCTGGCGACCCAGTTCGTGCTCGCCGCGCCTCCCGACCCGAAACGGCGGGCCGCCACCGAGGCGATGATCCGCGAGCCCTTCGTGATGGCGGGCAGCAGCGACGGCGGCGCCCACCTCCTCTCGTTCTGCGGCGCCGACTACACCACCCGGCTCCTCACCGAGTGGGTGCCGGACGTGCTGAGCCTCGAGGCCGCCGTCGCTCGCCTCACCTCCATCCCCGCGGCCGCGGTCGGGGTCGGCGACCGGGGCCGCCTCGTCCCGGGGGCGCCGGCCGACCTGCTCCTCATCGACGAGGCGGCGCTCCGGACCCCCGACGCGCCGCGTTACGTCGAGGACTTCCCCGCGGGGAGCGGCCGCTTCGTGTGCGACGCCGACGGGTACCGCGCCGTCATCGTCAACGGTGAGGTCGTGCTCGACAACGGCGAGTGGACGGGCGCCACGCCCGGGCGGGTCCTGCGGGGCACCGGCCCCTGACGACGAGCCGGCCCGGCGGTACCCTGAGCGCCGGGAATCGAACGTGGAGGGCCGCCGCATGCGGGTCGACGATCTGATCCTGGTGAGCGTCGACGACCATATCGTCGAGCCGCCCGACCTCTTCGAGCGGCAGCTGCCGGCGAGGTATCGGGACCTGGCGCCGCGTGTGGTCCACCAGGACGACGGGACCGACGTGTGGGAGTTCCACGGCCTGCACGTGCCGAACGTCGGTCTCAACGCGGTCGCGGGCCGCCCGCCCGAGGAGTACGGGATCGACCCCACGTCGTTCGACGAGCTGCGCGAGGGCTGCTTCGACGTCGAGAAGCGGGTGCTCGACATGAGCGCCAACGGCGTCCTCGGGTCGATGAACTTCCCGTCGCTGCCCGGCTTCGCGGGCCGCCTGTTCGGGGCCCTCGACGACAAGGACGCGGCCCGGATCCTCACCGAGGCGTACAACGACTGGCACATCGACGAGTGGTGCGGGTACGCGCCCGAGCGCTTCATCCCGTTGGCCGTGCCGGCCATCTGGGACCCCGAGGTCACCGCGGCCGAGATCCGCCGCGTGGCCGCGAAGGGCTGTCACGCGATGACGTTCCCGGAGAACCCGACGCCGCTCGGGCTCCCGAGCCTGCACACCGACCACTGGGACCCCGTGTGGCGGGCCGCCTCCGACACCGGGACGGTCATCTGCATGCACATCGGATCCTCGTCGAGGCTCGTGGTGACGTCGACCGACGCGCCGATGGACGTGATGATCGTGCTGCAGCCGATGAACATCGTGCAGTGCGCCGCCGACCTCGTGTACTCGCCCATCTGGAAGCGGTTCCCCGACGTGAAGATGGCCCTCTCCGAGGGCGGGATCGGATGGGTGCCCTACTTCCTCGAGCGCCTCGACCACTCCTACCGGACCCACCGGGCGTGGACCGGTGCCGACTTCGGTGACCAGACCGCGAGCGAGTTCTTCCTCGACCACGTCATCCTGTGCTTCATCACCGACCCGGTGGGGCTCAAGCTGGTCCGCGACCACATCGGGGTCGAGCGCGTGACGGTCGAGATCGACTACCCGCACTCCGACACGACGTGGCCGAACGCCCCCGAGCGGCTCATGGCCGAGTTCGGTGAGACCGACCTCACCGACGCCGAGATCGACGCCATCACGCACGGGAACGCGATGCGGGACTTCCGCTACGACCCGTTCTCGGTCCGGCCTCGCGAGCGCTGCACGGTGGGCGCCCTCCGAGCCGAGGCCATCGGCGTCGACACCCGCCCGGTCTCGCGGGGCCGCCGGTTCCCCGAGCAGCACGGGATCACGATCGACAAGCTCACGCCGACGGCGTGACGGAGACGCCGGACCCGGTCGACGGCAGCGGGGGCGGGCCTCGCCGGCCGCTGCGGACGGAGCCCCGACCGCTCGTCGTGCACTGGGTCGTCGACACCGCGGTCGTGTTCCTCGCCACCATCATCGTGGGCCTGTTCCTCGGCGCGTCGTGGTGGGCCGTGCTCGTCGCCGCCGCCGTGATCGGCTCGATCGCGGCGCCGGTCACCCGGCGCGCCGACGAGCGCGCGATGGCCGCTCGACGGGCCTCCTGAGCCGCCCGTCGACTCAGGCCGGCGCGGGGAGCCGGTAAAGGCGGCGCGCGTTCTCGGAGGCGATGGCCTGCTGGTCGGGCAGGTCCATGCCGCCGATGTTCTCCAGGAGCTCGGCGACGGTCCCCGGGAACTTGGCGTCGGGATGCGGATAGTCCGACGCCCAGATGATGCGGTCCGCCCCGACGTAGCGGGACTGCGCCGCCAGCGGCAGCGTCTCCTCGTCGGCGTCGAACGACACGTAGCACTGCCGCCGGAAGTACTCGGAGGGAGCCATGCGCAGGTCCGGCACGTCGAACGGGAAGATCTTGTAGTGGTGGTCGAGGCGCTCCATCCACGGCGTGATCCACCCGCCGTTCGTCTCCAGCACGATGAGCGTCAGGTCCGGGAACCGCTCGCAAACGCCGCCGGCGAGGATGAAGGCCAGGCTCGTCATCATGTCGACCGGGTTCCCGATGCACTGGGTGTAGAAGATGTTGTCCATGTTCAGGCCGCCCTCGATCCGCATGCCGGTGCGGGCCCTGATCGTGTTGAGCCGGAGGCCGACCACGGCTCCCGGCACGTCGCCGGCGAGGAACGGGTGCAGCCCGAGGGGCCACCCGGTCTCGGACGCGGCCCGCCAGATGGGGTCCCACACCGGGTCGAGGAAGTGGCGCCACTCGACGACCGGGTTGGGGCGGATGAACGTCCCGACCAGGTTGGGCCGGCCGGCGGCCCGGCGGAGCTCGGCCGCCGCCGCCTCGGGGTCCTGCTGCGGGATGATGGCCACCCCGAACAGCCGGTCGGGCGCGGAGGCGCAGAAGTCGCTGAGCCAGTCGTTGTAGGCGCGGCACTGCGCGGTGGCGAAGTCGAGGTCCTGCACCCCGGCGATCCCGAGCAGCGTCGTCGGGTACAGGACGGTCTGGTCGATCCGCTCGGCGTCGAGGTCGGCGAGGCGCGGGCCCGGCTCGAAGGCCCCGGGGCGGATGTCGGCGTAGCGGATCTCGCCGGCGGCGGCGCGGGCCTGCTCGGCGGGTGTCAGGCCACCGGACCCGGCGTAGGCGAACACGTTGGCGGGGTTGCGCGAGCCATCGAAGACCACCCAGTCGTGCCCCTCCTCGTCGGTCTCGACGTGCCAGATGCGCTCCTGGTAGCGGCGCGGCGCGTAGTCGAGCATCGCGTTCGGGTGCTCGAGCACGTGCCCGTCGGCGTCGACGAACGTCTCGGGTGCGGTGACGGGCATGGCGCCTCCTCGGATGCGGTTCGTAGTCTGACGCAGTGGCGGCGACCGTGGTCCTGGTGCACGGGGCGTGGCACGGCGCCTGGTGCTGGGAGAAGGTCGTCGGTCGGCTGCGCGACGACGGGGTGCCGGTGCTGGCGGTCGACCTGCCCGGGCACGGCGACAGCCGCGAGGCGCTCGGCGACCTGGCGGTCGACGCCGCCGCGCTCCGGTCGACCCTCGACGGGCTCGACGAGGCCGTGGTCTGTGGCCACTCCTACGGCGGGGCCGTGGTCGGAGAGGCCGGCGTCCATCCGGCTGTCCGCCACCTCGTCTTCGTCAGCGCGATCGTGCTCGCCCCCGGCGAGTCGTGCCAAGGCTCGGTCACGCCCGCCGAGCCGGTGGAGCCGTCCCTGCTGGCCGACGGCCTGCGCGTCGGCGACGACGGCACCGTGACCGTGGACCCCGTGGTGGCGGTCCCGGCCTTCTACCACGACTGCTCGCCGGCAGACGTCGAGCGGGCGCTGCCGCGACTCGGCCCGCAACGCGTTGACTCGCTGCACACCCCGGCCCGGGGGGCGGCCTGGCGGGAGCGGCCCAGCACGTACGCGGTCTGCCGCGACGACCGCGCCCTCCCGCCGGGGCTCCAACGGGCCTTCGCGCGGCGCGCCACCGAGGTGGTCGAGTGGCCGACCAGCCACTCCCCCTTCCTCTCTCGCCCCGAGCTCGTCACGGCGCTGCTGGCCGCCCGAGCCCGGGCGGTCGAGTCCTAAGATCAGCCTCGTGGCCACCGTCGACGAGTACGTCGCGAAGGCGCGGGCCGCGCTCGACCAGCTCCGGCCCCAGCTCGACGAGCTGCGGGTCCAAGCCGACCTGGCCCAGGCCGAGGCCCGGGACCGGCTCCGCGCCGGCGTCGACGCGGTCCAGCACGCGCAGGCACGAGCCAAGGCGCAGCTCGACCAGGCCGCGCATGCGGGTCAGGACTCGTGGCAGACGACGGCGCGCCAGGCCGAGCAGACCGTGAACGACGTCGCCACCCAGCTGCAGTCCCTCGCGGACCAGGTCCAGAGCGCGGTCGGCGCCGCCGCCCCGGCGGCCCGGAAGGCCTGGACCACGTTCCTCGACGAGTGGAACCGGGGGCGCGGCGACCGCGAGCGCATCCTCGACGAGGGTTGACCGCCGCCGAGCGACGCAACCGGGAGTTCTGGGACGCCGACGCCGACGACTACCAGGCCGCCCACGCGCCCGACCTCGGCGGCGAGCAGGCCCGGGCGTGGGGGGTGTGGCGGATCCGCGAGTCGGACCTCCGCGTCCTCGGCGACGTCGCCGGGCTCGACGTCCTCGAGCTCGGGTGCGGGGCGGCGCAGTGGTCGCTCGCGCTCACCAGCGACGGGGCGGCGCCGATCGGTCTCGACCAGTCCCGGGCCCAGCTTCGGCACGCAAAGCGGCTCCAGGTCGAGCTGGGCGTCGAGTTTCCGCTCGTCGCCGCCAGCGCGACCGCGGCGCCGTTCCCGGCCGCCAGCTTCGACGTGGTGTTCTGCGACCACGGGGCCATGTCGTTCTGCGACCCGGCGGTCACCGTCCCCGAGGCGGCCCGGCTGCTCCGCCCCGGCGGGCGATTCGCGTTCTGCAAGACGGCGCCGCTGCTCTACCTGACCTACGACTGGGCCAAGGACCGGCAGGACCGCCGCCTCCACGCCGACTACTTCGGGATGCGGACCTTCGCGTCCGGCGAGGGGACCGTCGACTACCAGGTGCCGTACGGCGAGTGGGTGCGGACCTTCCGGCAGCACGGCCTGATCGTCGAGGACCTGGTCGAGCTGCGACCCCCCGAGGACGCGACGACGACCTTCGTGGACTTCGCGCCGCTCGACTGGGCGCGCCGGTGGCCCGCCGAGGAGATCTGGGTCCTGCGCCGAGAGGGCTGAGCGTCAGGGGTACCGGAGCGCCACCGCGGCCTCCGGGCTGTGAGCCTGGAAGGTCAGGCTCTCCTCCAGGTACAGCCGCACCTCGTCGGCGTCGGCGCGCTCGTAGCCGATCGAGAGGTCCTGGCCGCACGACAGCTCGTAGTCGTCGCCGCGCCGGCTGAGGACCACAGCGCCGTCGACCGCCGGCGCATACACGACCGGACCGTCGAGGATGAGCCGGAGCCGCTCGAGCACCGGGTATCCCCCGTCCTCGGTGGTCTCGAGGATCCCCGCGTAGCACCGGGGGCCGAGCGCGACGCCGTACGGGCCCTCCACGCCGGCGCCGCGCAGCCGCGCTACCGCCATCGCCACCCAGCGCGGGTACTCGCCGAACCGGTCACCGAGCTCCACCGCGTCGTGGGGGGACGCCTCGACGATGCCGGTCAGGCCGGCCTCGGCGTAGCCGTGGAAGACGGCCCGGTCCTCGGCCTCGGCGATGCGGCCGGCGGCGGCGACCACCGGAGCCAGGTCGGGGGACTTGCTGCCGCGGTCGACGGCGTCGAGCTCGGCGCGCCGCAGCCCGAAGCGGGCCCGGAGCTCCACGTACGGCTGCACCTGCCGCCGCGCGCCCTCGACGCCGTCGACGGGACCGCGCGGCAGGGCGTCGGTGGTTCCGAGCGTGACCGCGGCGGCGTCCCAGCCGTGCGGGCCGCTGAAGTCGACGAGGCGTCGCGCCCCGAGGAAGTTCTCGAGGGCGCGCTTCGCCTGCTCCTCGATCTGGCCCCACGCTTCATCCGAGATCGGAGCGAGCTCACGGAAGAGGTGGTTCACGGCGTCGCGTCCCCGAGCCCGCCCACCCCGAGGGAGCCGTTCCCGCGCCCACCCGCCTCCGCCGCCGGCTCCTCGGCGACGATGGACCCCTCGGTGAAGAGATAGAGGCGCAGCTGCGCGTCGAGCGCGGGGTCGTGGCGGCGCAGCCACTCCAGGGTCATCGCGGCGTGCTCCTTCTCGTCGTCACGGTTGTGAGCCAGGACCGCCGCCAGGTCGCCGTCGTCGGTGGCCGCGACCCGCTGGTCGTACCAGTCGATGGCCTCGAGCTCCTCGACCAGCGAGGTCGTCGCTCGGTGCCGGTCGATGGTCTCGGGGCCGAGCAGCTCGGCGGGTTCGTGAAGTCCTTCGCTGCCCATGGGCCCTCCCTCGACGTCGGACGGATGCTACGCGCCGTCCCCGTCACGCCGGGCACGGAGCGACGGGCGTCATCGCCGCTCGAAGGTGACGCCGGCGGCCTCACGGTCCCAGGTCGCGGCCGTGACCGCCTCGTCGCGCAGCTGGTACTTCAGGACCCGGCCCACGGGGTTGCGGGGCAGGTCGGCCCGGAACTCGACGTATCGGGGCACGGCGAAGTACGGCAGCCGGTCGACCGCCCACCGGCAGAGCTCCTCCTCGGTGAGCGTCGCGCCCTCGACGAGCACGGCGGTCACCTTCACCTCGTCCTCGGCGGCCTCGCTCGGCACCGAGTGCACGGCGACGTCCTGGATGGCGTCGTGGGCGTGAAAGGTCCGCTCGAGCTCGAAGCTCGAGATGTTCTCGCCCCGGCGCCGGAGGTAGTCC
Source organism: Acidimicrobiia bacterium (assembly GCA_035948415.1). Classification (NCBI taxonomy): domain Bacteria; kingdom Bacillati; phylum Actinomycetota; class Acidimicrobiia; species Acidimicrobiia bacterium. The sequence goes on from DASZJD010000029.1 coordinate 18,178, forward strand.
TTCTTGCGGTCCACGAAGTAGAGGAAGCCGTCGTCGTCGAGGCGACCGAGGTCCCCGGTGTGGAACCACAGGTTGCGGAACGCGGCGAGGGTCTCCTCGGCCCGTCGCCAGTAGCCGGCGAACATGACGTTCGGCCGGCGCGGCCGGCACACGATCTCCCCGATCGAGCCGACCGGCACCTCGGCGTCGCCGTCGTCGACGAGGGCCACGTCGAACTCGTCGTGGTTCGGCTGGCCGGCGGCGCCGGGCTTGTTCGCAGCCCCGGCGGGCAGCATCGAGATGAGCGACGCCTCGGTGAGCCCGTAGCCGGCGCTGAACGTGGCGCAGCCGAAGCGCTCCCGCCAGATGCGGTCGATGTCGGGCGGCATCGGCGCCGCCGCGCAGAGGCGGAGCCGGTGACCGACCTGGTCCGGGTGGTCGGGGGCGTCGGCGACGAGGATGGCCAGCGAGCCGAGCAGCGAGACCATCGTCGCCCCGGTGCGCCGCACCTCGGGCCAGAAGCGCGACACCGAGAAGCGCCGGGCGATGCTGGCGCCGCCCCCGGTGAGGAGCGTCCCGACCACGCACACCGAGATGGCGTTGAAGTGGAAGAGGGGCAGGGGTGTGAGGACGACGTCGTCGGGCCGGCGCTGCCACGCCCGGGCGATCTGGTCGGCGAGGGACACGATGTAGTGCTGCGGGAGCATGCAGCCCTTCGAGGGACCCGTCGTCCCCGCGGTGTAGATGAAGCACGCCAGGTCGTCCGGGCCCACGGCGGCGATCGGGGCGGCACCGTCGGGCGCCGCGTCGAGGAGCGCGGCCCAGTCGTGGACCGGGAGGCCCGTCACCGGCACGTCCGGCGGGCCGGCCACGACCACCGCCTCGAGCTCGGGCAGGGCGCCGGTCACCGCCGCCACCCGCCCCGCGAAGTCGCCCTGGACGACGACGACGCGCGCGCCGGAGTCGGCCAGCTGGTGCCGGAGGAACTCGCCCTTGTACGCGGTGTTGATCGGGACCTGGATGGCGCCGAGCTTCGAGGCCGCGAAGAACGACAGGACCTGCTCCGGGCCGTTCTCGAGCAAGGTCGCGACCCGGTCCCCGGGCCCCACCCCGAGCGCGGCCAGCGCGCCGGCGGCGCGGCCGCTGGCGTCGTCGGCCGCCCGCGCCGACAGCGTCGTGCCCTCGAAGTCGAGGTACAAGCCGTCCGGGTCCCGCTCGAGGCGCAGCGCCAGGGCGTCGAGCACCGTCGTGTTCGGGTCCGTCATCGGGCGGAGACTACCGGCGAGTTCCGTCCGTCCTCCCGGGCGCGTCGTGACTCGCCACCGTGAACGCGACCTCCTGGCCGTGGGACAGCTCCAGGTTGTGCCCGTCCGGGTCGGCCACGATCGCCCAGTACCCGACCGGCGGCCCGTCGTCGAAGGGGCCCAGCACCTCGTGGCCGGCCGCGGCGGCGGCGGCGCAGCGAGCGTCGACGTCCGCACGGCTCTCGCAGCCGACGCCGAGATGGGCGTAGCCACCGAGGCGGTGCGACACCGTGGTCTCGATGAGCACGATCACGAACGGGCGGGTCAGGTCGCTGAGCCACACCACCGCGGCACCGGTGGACGGGTCGACCCGACGGTGCACGACGATCATGTCGGCGAACCGCTCGTAGAAGCCGGCGCTGCGGACGGTGTCGGCCACCGGGAGCGCGACGTGGGTGAGCCCGCGGTCCGGTGGTGCTGCTGGCACGATGGCAGCGTACCGACGCCGACGCGAGGAGCCCGCCGTGGACCGGGACGTCGTCCATCGCTACCGGAGCGTCACGACGTGGCGAGGCTCGACCGCGGTCGGCTACGAGGGCTACGACCGGGCCCACGAGGTGCGGACCGCGGCCGACGCCGCGCTCGCGCTCTCGGCCGACCCCGCCTTCCGGGGCGACGCCCGCCGGCTGAACCCGGAGGCCTTGCTCGTCGCGTCGGCCTCGTCGTGCCAGCTGCTCTCGTTCCTGGCCGTGGCGGCCCGGGCCCGCGTCGACGTGGTCGAGTACGACGACGAGGCCGAGGGCGTGATGCCCGAGTCGGAGCGGCCGATGTGGATCACGCGCATCGTGCTGCGACCGCGGATCACGGTTCGCGGCGACGTCGAACCGTCGCGGCTGGCGCACCTCGTCGACGTCGCCCACCGCGAGTGCTTCATCGCCAACAGCCTCCGCACCGAGGTCGCCGTCGAGCCGACGTTCGTCGCGCGGTGATTCAGGGCAGCGCGCCGGGATGCCGGTCGGGCTCGACCGGCAGCCGGCGCCGGGGGGCGGTGAGCCGCAGCGCCGCCAGCAGCGCCTCGCGCAGCTCGGCGGGCGCGACGACCTCGTCGTAGCTCATGGTGTCCGCTGACGAGTAGGCGCCGCCGACCTCGGCGTGCTCGAGCAGCGCCTTGGTGTCCCCGTCGACCCCGGCCGCCTCGGCGCCGGCGGCGGCGGGCATGGCCCCGAGGCGGGCGCCCGGGAGCGCGAGGCTCACCGTCTGGTCGTCGAACGGGTTCATGGCCATGAGCGAGCTGCCGAACCCGTAGGCCTTGCGCAGCGTGACGTGCAGCTTCGGGGATCGCACCCGCGCCTGCGCCGCGAACATCCGGGCCGCGTGCCGCAGGATCCCCGACCGCTCGGCGGCCGTGCCCGCGAGGACGCCGGGGTTGTCGGCGAGGAACACGACCGGAAGGTGGAACGCCCCCACCACGCCGAGGAAGTGGGCGGCCTTGTCGCCGGCGTCGGCGTCGATCGAGCCGGCCTTCACCGCGGGCTGGTTGGCGACGACGGCGACGGCGACGCCGCCGAGGCTGGCCAGCGCGGTGACGACGGCGCGACCGTACGCGGGCTGGATCTCCAGCACCGACCCGCGGTCGCAGAGCACCTCGACCACCGGCCGCACGTCGTACCCGCGGCGCGGGTCGGCCGGGATCAGGCCGACAAGCTCGTCGACGGCGCGTGGACCCGCGTCCTCGTTCGGCATCGCGGGCGGGTGCTCCCACGCGCTCGACGGGAAGTAGCGGAGGTAGCGCCGGGCCAGCGCGAGCGCGTCGCGGTCGTCGGCGGCGGCGTTGTGCGCGACGCCGCTGGTGGCGGTGTGGATCCCCGTGCCGCCGAGCTCTTCCTTCGTCACCGTCTCGCCGATGGCGGCCTGGACGAGCGGCGGGCCGGCCGAGAACAGGGCGGCCCCCTCGACCATCACCACGAGGTCCATGAGCGGCGCCGTGAGCGCGCCGTGACCGGCCGACGCGCCCATGACGAGGCACACCGTGGGCACGAGCCCGCTCAGCCGGGCGAGGGTCTGGAGGTCGTTCGGGGCCCGGCCGCGTCGCTCGAACGCGTTCTGGGCCCGCGCCCCCGCGCCTTCGAGGCACATCACCAGGGGGACCCGCTCCTGGCCGGCCAGCTCGGCCAGGCGCTGGCGCTTCGCCGCGGTGCCGTGGCCGATCGACCCGCCCATGACGGTGAAGTCCTCGGCGCCGGCGACCACGGGCCGCCCGTCGATCAAGCCGTGGCCAGCCACCAGCCCGTCGGCGGGGACGGGTGGGATCACGCCTCGGTGCACCGACCCGACCAGGGTGCCGAGCTCGACGAAGGTGCCGGGGTCGAAGAGCGCGTCGAGGCGGGCGCGAGCGTCGAGCCGGCCGCCGCGACGGTGCGCGGCCAGGCGCTCGGCGCCCCCCATCGCCCGCGCCGCGGCGCGGCGGGCCTCGAGGTCGTCGAGCAGCGGCTGCCAGTCGCTCATGACGCCAGCGCCTCGGCGTGCGCGGCGGGGCTTCCGAAGCTCGTGTTCAGCAGCCACGCCCGCTTCAGGTAGAGGTGGACGTCGAGCTCCCACGTGAAGCCCATGCCGCCGTGGACCTGCAGCGAGCCCTTCGCGTTCTCGAGCGCGGCGTCCCCGGCGAGCACCTTGGCCCCGCTCACCGCCCGCGCCGCGTCGCCGGTCTCGGGGTCGTCGAGCACGCACGCCGCGGCGTCGACGCCGGCGCGGGCGACCTCGGCCCGCACCGCCATGTCGGCGAGCAGGTGCTTCACGGCTTGGAACGATCCGACCGGCCGTCCGAACTGGCGGCGATCGAGGCTGTAGGCGGTGGCCTGGTCGGCGCAGGCTTGGGCCATGCCGACCTGGTACGCGGCGGTGAGCAGGGCGCCGCCGAGGCGCCACGCCCGGGCCGCGCCGGCGTCACCGACCCGCTCCCCCGTCGGGAGCGTCGCGGCGCGGTGGACCGGTGTCAGCGGGTCCAGCGGCCAGTCGAGCGCCTCGGCGTCGGCGAGCGAGTCCCGCGCCACGGCCTCGAGCCCGTCGTCGTCGAGGATCACGACGATGTCGACCGCGTCGCGGTGCTCGAGGAACACCGGCTGATCGGGAGCCGGGCGGTCGACGCCCCCGACGATGCCGTCGACGACGCCGTGGGCCAGATGCGACCAGGTCAGCGGCCCGGGCACGAGGGCGCGGCCCAGCTCCTGGAACATGATCGACACGTCGGCCCACCCGAAGCCGTCGGCGCGGGCCGAGAACACGCCGGTCTCGGCGAGCTCGCTCCACACGCCGCGGTCGAAGCCGGCACGGACGCGCGCCCGGCCGAAGCGGCCGGCACAGAGGCTGCGGATGCCGTCGCGCAGCGCCACCTGGTCCTCGGACAGGTCGAAGTTCACGACGGCATGCGGACGGTCGCCGCCGAGGCGCCGCCCGTCACTCCCACGACTGCTCCCGAGGGAGGCCGAGCAGCCGCTCACCGATGATGTTGCGTTGGATCTGCGAGGTGCCGGCGGCGATCGGGATGGAGAGCGTGCGCAGCCGCTCCTCGACGCGGTAGTCGTGCACGTCGAAAGCGCCGCGCCCGAGCACCCGCATCGTGAGCTCGCCGAGCCGGTCGCGGGCCTCCGAGTACGCGAGCTTGAACATCAGCGCACCCGATCCGATCGTGCCGCGGCTGGCCTGGGTCACGTTGCGCATGGTGAGGGCCCAGAGGGCGTCGAGCGCCGCCAGCACCCGCCCGAGCTCGCGGCGCTCGCCGCGTGCCGCGACGAGCGGCCGGAGCTCCTCGGCCAGGCGGCGCGCGTCGACCATCTCGCTGACGAACGCGGTGCCCCGCTCGAACGACAACGTGACGTTGGTGACCCGCCAGCCGTCGTTCTCGGCGCCCACGCGATTCGCGACCGGCACCCGCACCTCGTCGAGAAAGACCTCGCAGAACTCGGAGGACCCGAGCAGCGTCTCGATCGGGCGGACCTCGATGCCGGCCTGCTCCATCGGCAGGATGAGCCACGAGATGCCGCGGTGCTTCGGCGCATCCGGGTCCGTGCGCACGAGGAGCTCGCCGAACTCACCGACCTGTCCGAACGAGCACCAGATCTTCTGGCCGGTCACGACGTAGTCCGAGCCGTCGCGCACCGCCCGCGTGCGCAGGCCGGCCAGGTCTGAGCCGGCCCCCGGCTCCGAGAAGCACTGGCACCAGACTTCCTCGCCGCGCAGGATGCGCGGCAGGTGGGCCTTCTGGACGTCGGTGCCCTCGGCGATCAGCGTCGGACCGGCGTGCAGGGTCCCGACGAAGTTCACGCCGACGTACGGGGCCTCGGCCCGGGTGGTCTCCTCGAGGAACAGCAGCTGCTCGGTTGGAGAGGCGTCGCGCCCGCCGTACTCCTTCGGCCAGCTCATCCCGGCGTAGCCGGCGTCGAACAGGCGTCGTTGCCAGTCCGTGTCGTAGCGGACACGCGCCGGCCAGTCGTCACGCGCCGGCCGCGCCGGGAGTTTGGGAAGGGTGACCGCCAGCCAGTCGCGGAGCTGCGCGCGGAATGCTTCGTCCGACTCCGAGAGCCGAAGGTCCATGGGCGGCGGAGCGTAGGCCGGCTCCTGATAGCGCGTGCGGGCCGCCCACGCTGGACCATCCGGGCCGCTCCCGAAACCGCAGGTCAGCGGTGGATCAGGCCGGGCCGAGCAGCACGGGAACGGAGGGCAAGATCGGAACCGGCCGGAACCCGTTGACAACGCGCGGCCAAGCTCACGCGGCGGAGCGCCAACGCGGCGCCGGCGCCGCCGGAAGCGCCCGACGGCCCGCCGCGACGAACTACGCCCCGGCCACGGTGCGCCGCGCCAGGTCGATCAACTGCTGAGGCGTGGCCGCGCTGGAGTACAGGCTGAATACGATTCGACGCCGAGTATCAAGGACAACGACGCTGGTCGTGCTGCGGAAGGTGGAAGAGAAGGCCCCCCCACCGAGCCCAGGAAGGTCGGCCGTCGGCGCGTCGCGCCTGAAGGTCCCCTCTGTCATCTGGAAGTCCGCGGGGCTTGCCCCCTCCTTGAGGATCTCGACGCTCACGATCTGATTTCCTGCGCCGTAGCCGAAGATGCACGAGCTGGTCACGTCGAAGGGAGTCGGCGCTCCGCGCGGCGGTCCGATCGCGGCTTGGAAGTCGCTCGGGCTGATCAGGCCACAGGCCTTCCGCGCAAGCGCGAGCTTCGGGTTGCCGGACCCGCCCCCACCGCCACCGCCGCTCAGAACCAGGACGGCGACCACCGCGACGATGATGACCGCGACTCCCCCGAGTACCCAGGCGCGGGGCACTCGGGCTCTGGGGCCTCGAGGCGGTGCCGGCGGGGCTTCGGCAGTGGGCGGGCGGTGGGGCGCCCCTGGCGGCGGGCCGACGGGCGGAGCGACCGGATCGGGTTGGGGAACGTCGGGTTCGGGTGGCCGCTGGGGCGGCGCCTGAGATGGGCCCGGCCCACCGAGCGGCGTCGAGCGGGGCGCGTCCCGGGGGACGAGGCGGCGACCATCCACCCAGGCCGTCCAGCCGTTCGAGCACGCGACCTGGGCCCAGCCATCGTCACGCGGTTCGAGGAGCCGCACCTCGAGATCGGCATCCACGGTCGCGACCGGCGCCTCGGCCGGATCGGGCTCGCGCCACGCCGGCAGTCCCCCGGCCGGCACCAGATGGGTCGGCGCCCACACCGGCCCTGCTGCGGCAGCGTCGGGCTGGGGTGGCCCACTCGGCGCCGCGAGTGCCGCGTCGGCTCGAGATGGCTCCGCGGGAGTCGAATGCTCACCCAGGCGCCGACCGTCGACCCAGGCCGACCAGCCGTTCGAGCACACCACGTGGGCCCAGCCGTCGTCGCGCTGCTCCAGGCGCTGCACCTCCAGCCCCGCGTCCAAGGTCGCGACCGGGGCCTGGGCTCCGTCGGGGGCGCTCCACGCCGGCAACCCGGTCGCGGGAACCACGTGCGTCGGCGCGAACGACTCCGCCATCAGTTCAAAGAACGCGGTCCGCCCACGCCCGGTCGCGTGATTCGACGACCATCCCCGCCCCCCCGCATCCGACTGCGCCGCGCCGCGCACGCTAGACGCTCCGTGCAGACACTTCCAACCGTCCGACGTTCGGCGACGCCGCGCCACCGACATGCTCGCTCACGGAGGGACCGCTCGGGGAACCCCCACGTGTGCGACGGGATCGACCGAACCCAATCCCCCCCGAGGAAGCGCCTCAAGCGGCCGAGTGGCCGCGAGGCGTCCTCAACCCTGAAGGCGTGAGACGGATCGTCGGGCGGCGGGGGCTGGCCTGACGACTCAGCAGCGGATACCGCCGGGCGGCGGCACGCGCTGGAGCAGGTAGCGGTCGACGGCGTTGTCGACGCACGAGTTCCCGGATGCGTACGCGGTGTGTTGGGCGCTGCGCACCGTCACCAGCACGCCGGACTGGAGCTCGCGAGCGAGGCCCTCGGCCCAGGCCAGCGGGGTCGCCGGGTCGTCGGTGTTCCCGATGACGACGATCGGAGGTGAGCCCACCGCGTGCGGGACAGGCGGGCTCTGGGTCGGCACCGGCCAGACCGCGCACGCGAGGCTGTTGTTCACCACCGAGCGCCCGAGGCGGGGGGCCACGAGCGCGGCCTGGTCCTCGATCGCACGCAGGCCGGTGAGGCCGCCGACGTCCGGCCCGTCCAGGCAGCCGATGGCCAGGAAGGCGGCGAGGCTCTGGTCGTAGGTGCCGTCGGGGTTCCGGCCCGTGTACTGGTCGGACGACTGGAGCAGCAGCGTGCCGTTGCCCTTGTCGGCGTTGTCGAGCGCCTGGGCCAGGTCCGGGAAGGCGGCCCGCCCCGCGTAGAGGAACTGGGTCACCGCGATGTCGAACTCGGTCGCGTGGAGCGTGCGACCGCGGCCGGCGCCGTCGGCGGCGATCGGGCTGGTCTCGACCCGCGCCCGCAGCGCGTCGTACGCCGACGCGCTGTCGCCGCTCCGGTGGAAGGTGCACGACGGGTCGGTCGAGCACGACTGGAGGAAGAGGTCGAGGTCGTGCTCGAACCCCTGCGCCTGCTCGATCTGCTGTGCGGCCGCGCCGAGCGCGGGGTCGACGGAGCCGTCGAGGACCATCGCCCGCACCCGGGTCGGGTACTGGTCGGCGTAGAGCGAGCCGAGAAAGGTGCCGTACGAGTAGCCGAGGTAGGTGAGGCGGGGGTCGCCGAGCGCGGCGCGGAGCCGATCCATGTCGCGCGCGGCGCGCTGGGTCGAGAGGTACGGGAGCTCCGACGCGGCCCGGGCCTTGCACTGGGCAACGAACGACTCGACGCCGGCCACGAGGGCCTGCCGAGCGGTGTCGTCCGGCGGCGCGAAGTCGAGCCGGTAGATCGGATCGAGATTCGACTGGCATTGCACGGGGGCGCTGCCGCCGACACCTCGGGGGTCGAAGCTGACGATGTCGAACCGGGATCGAATGGCGGCGGGCAGCATCTTGGCGCTCGCCTCGAGGTACTGGACCCCGGAGGCCCCGGGCCCGCCCGGGTTGACGACGAGCGACCCGATCCGGTGCTGACGGTCCGACGCCGGCAGTCGGGCGAGGGCCAGGCTGATCGTGGGCCCCGCGGCGACGGTGTCGTCGAGCGGCACGCGCAGTCGGGAGCACTCGAACCCGTGGCTGCACGACGTCCAGTGGAGCCCGTTGGCCCGGGGCGGCGCGGCACCGGCCGTGGTGGCCGGGAGGGCCAGCGCCGCGACGCTCGCGACGAGCGTCGCGGCGCGTCGCCAGGCCATCGGGTCAGCGTACGCGCCGAGGTTCAGGAGAACGCCGCGCCCACGTCGCGCAGGAAGGGCGCGACATCGGCGCGGTCGCGCAAGAACCGTCCGAGCGCGACCGAGATCAGCGTGACGCCGAGCGCCGCGAGCTCGTCGACCGACGCGAACGTCCGGTCGAGGTCGGGCTGCCCGCGCTCGTCGGTGAGGACCGGGACGCCGGCCCGCACGCCGAGCGTCTCGGGGTCGCGTCCGGCGTCCCGGTAGGCGGCGCGGATCCGCTCGATCCCGTCCTGCAGGTCCTCCATCGGGCGCACGCCGACCGGGAGCCAGCCCTGCCCGAGCGCGGCGATGCGCCGAGCGGTGCGGTCGGTGTTCCCGCCGCCGAACCACACCGGGATGCCGCCCCTCTGGTCCGGCCGGGGCTCGCACCAGAGGTCGCGGAAGCTGACCGTCGGCGACGAGAACGACACCGGCGGCGCCTCGTTCCAGAGGGCTTGGCAGGCGCGGACGGTGTCCTCGAGGCGCGCGGTGCGGCCTCGGAAGGGCTGACCGGGGTCGGTGAACTCCTCGGGCTGCCAGCCCACGCCGACGCCGAGGTCGAGGCGCCCGCCCGACAGCACGTCCAGCGTGGCGGCGGTCTTGGCGAGGACGAGCGCCGGGCGCAGCGGCGCGATCAGCACGCCGGTCGCCAGCCGGACCCGTGTCGTCGCGCCCCCGATCGCGGCCAGGGTCGTCAGCGGCTCGAGCCAGGGCTCGTCGGGCGGGTACGGGAAGGTGCCGAACGGATACCGGTCGGTGCGCGGCCCGATGGCCAGGTGGTCGGGCAGCACGAGCTGGTGGACGCCGGCTTCGTCGGCGGCGCGCGCCGCGTCGAGGACCGCCGGGAGGTCGCCGCCGAACAGTCGCGCCAGCCCCGAGATCGTGACCGAGACGCGGGGCCGCGAGCTCATCCCGCCGGCACGCCGGCGTTCGGCCGCTCCGATGCGCCCACCGTCGACGGATGGCCGAGATGTCCCACCGCGGGCAGCATACGGGGATGGCGAACGGATCCGGCCGGCTCGCGGGCAAGATCGCGATCATCACCGGGGCCGGCAACGGCATGGGCCGAGCCGCCGCCCTGCTCTTCGCGTCCGAGGGGGCTCGCGTCGTGGTCGCCGACGCCGTCGAGGCGGCGGGGCGGGCGACGGTCGAGGCGGTGGTGGCCGCGGGCGGCCACGCCACGTTCGCGCCCGTCGACGTCTCCGACGCGGCGATGGTCGAGGCGATGGTCGACACCGCGACGACGACCTACGGCGCTCTGCACGTCCTCTACAACAACGCCGGGATCCTTCCGCCCGAGGACGCCGGCGTCACCGACACGCCCGAGGGCACGTGGGACCGCGTGATGGCAGTGAACCTCAAGGGCGTGTGGCTGGGCTGCCGGTACGGCGTGCCCGCGCTCTTGGCCTCGGGCGGCGGATCGATCGTGAACGTCTCGTCACTGGTCGCGCTGATGGGGTCGGCGACGCCGCAGATCGCGTACACCGCGAGCAAGGGTGGGGTGCTGTCGCTCACCCGAGAGCTCGCGGTCGAGTACGCGCGACAGGGCATCCGGGTCAACGCCCTGTGCCCCGGTCCGATCGAGACGCCGCTGCTCGCCGAGCTGCTCGGCGATCCGGAGTGGGCACGCCGCCGGCTCGTGCACATCCCGATGGGCCGCCCCGGTCGGCCCGACGAGGTGGCTCGCGCCGCGCTGTTCCTGGCGTCCGACGACTCGTCGTTCATGACCGGCGCGACCCTCGTCGTCGACGGGGGCATCAGCGCCGCGTTCGTGACGCCCGAGTGAGGCTCGTCGGCCCTGGCGCGTCGGGGTGAGAGGATGACGTCGGGAGGAGCAGCCATGGACCGCGGGCGCCTCGACGCCGCCGCCCTGGAGCGCCAGATCGCCGCCGACGAGATCGACACCGTCGTCGTCGCCTTCACGGACCTGCAGGGGCGGCTGGTCGGCAAGCGCGTCACCGGCCGCTTCTTCTCGGACTCCGTGCTCGCCGGTGGCGTCGAGGCCTGCAACTACCTGCTGGCCGTCGACGTCGACATGGCGCCGCTGCCGGGCTATCGCTTCGCCAGCTGGGAGCAGGGGTACGGAGACCTCGAGTGCCGACCCGACCTGGCCACGCTGCGACGGATCCCGTGGCTCGACAAGACCGCCCTCGTCCTCTGCGACGTCTTCGGCGCCAGCGGACAGCCGGTCGAGGTCTCGCCCCGGCAGATCCTGCGACGCCAGGTCGAGCGCGCCGCCGCCCTCGGCTTCACCGTGATGTGCGGCTCCGAGCTCGAGTTCTACCTCTTCCGCGACTCGTACGAGGAGGCGCGTGCGAAGGGCTACGCCGATCTCACCTACCACGCGCCGTACGTGCAGGACTACCACGTCCTGCAGACGACCCGAGACGAGTACGTCATCCGCGTCATCCGCAACGGCATGGAGGCCGCCGGCGTGCCGGTCGAGTTCTCGAAGGGCGAGGCCGGCCCGGGCCAGCACGAGATCAACCTGCAGTACGCGGACGCGCTCGAGATGGCTGACCGCCACGTGATCTACAAGAACGGGGCGAAGGAGATCGCGGGCCTCGCCGGCCGCGCGATCACCTTCATGGCGAAGTACGCGATCGACCAATCCGGGTCCTCCTGCCACATTCACTCGAGCCTGTGGGACCGCACCGGCGGGCAGCCGCAGTTCTGGGGCGAGTCCGAGGTCGATCACTGGTCGCCGGTGTTCCGGAACTGGCTCGGCGGCCTCGTGCTCCACACCGGCGAGCTGACGTGGCTCTTCGCGCCGACGGTCAACTCCTACAAGCGGTACCAGCCGGCGTCTTGGGCGCCCACCGCGCTGGTCTGGGGACTCGACAACCGCACCTGCGGCTTCCGCGTGGTCGGCGACGGCCCGACCAGCCTCCGGGTCGAGTCGCGCGTCCCTGGCGCCGACTGCAACCCGTATCTCGCCTTCGCGGCCACGATCGCGGCGGGGCTCCACGGCCTCGCCCACGAGGAGGACCCCGGGGCCCGCTTCGACGGCAACGCGTACGAGGCCGGCGACGTGGCGCGGGTCCCGTCGACGGTCGTCGACGCGATCGCCGCGCTCGAGCAGAGCACGCTCGCCGCCGACGCCTTCGGAGCGGAGGTCCATCAGCACCTCGTGAACACCGCGCAGCAGGAGTGGGCGAGCTTCGGCGCGGTCGTGACCGACTGGGAGCGTCGTCGCTGCTTCGAGCAGCTGTGAGGTGAGCGGACGCCGGTCGGCCGGCCGGCCGTCCCGTCCGACGACGCGGCCTCGAGCCGGCCTCGTCGCGGTGGCCGCGGTGGCGGCCCTGGTCCTCGGGTCGGCTGGGCGGGCGGTCCAGCCGTCGCCACCGATGTGGCCCGCCCGCCCCCGCTGGCAGTCGTACCTGCCCGCCGCCGCTCCGGGCCGGATCGAGCCGGTGCGGGTCGTGACAGTGTCGGGCGTGGTCGCCGACGCGGCCGCGCTCGCCGGCGGACACGGCGCGGCCGTCCTGACCCTCACGCCCGGCGGTGCGCCGCCGCGGGTCGTCCTCGACTTCGGCCGCGATGTCGGGGGTCGACCGCGCGTGGACGTGGCCGGGGCGTCCGGCACGCCGCGACTGCGCATCGCGTACAGCGAGACCCTCGCCGGGCTGTCGATCAATGGGGACGGCCCGCAGACCACGAGCGACTTCGATTCGGGCGACCCGCACCGCTTCGACGACTACGAGGTCGCGTCCCGGGGCACGCTCATCGGCGCCTACCTGCAGGGCGGTGAGCGCTACGAGCTCGTGACGCTCCTCACGCCCGGGCGGGTGTCGCTGCGCTCGGTCGGCCTTCAGGACGGCAGCACGCCGGTCACCGCGGGCTCCATGCGCGGCTGGTTCCTCTCGAGCTCCGACCGGCTGAACCGCATCTGGTACGCCGGCGTCGTCACGGCCGGGCTCGTCGACGAGCCGGCTGGGACGCGCGGCAACCAAGCCTCAGCGGTCAACGACCGACCGCTGCTCCTCGACGGGGCGAAGCGCGATCGGGCCGTCTGGGCCGGCGACCTCGACCTCACCGACCGGACCGTGCTCGACGCGCTGGATCCGACCGCGGTCAAGCGCTCGTTGGCCCTGCTGTTCGCCCACCCGAGTCGCGCCGCGGTTCTCCTGGCGCCGGCCGCACCCGACGGGCGCGGCACCGGCCCGTTGCCCGGGGTGTGCTCGCCGTTCACGAACGCCGCCCAGTGCTACTTCTACTCGGCGACCTACTCGATGCTCGACGTCGTCGACCTCGCCGGATACCTGCTGGCGACCGGCGACGTCGGGTTCGTCCGGCACCTGTGGCCGGCCGTGACCCGCCAGATGGCCTGGGACGCGAGCCAGGTCGACGCCCGCAGCCTCTTCGCCACCAGCAGCGCCGACGGCTGGGACTGGAACGTCGAGGTCCACCCGGGCGAGCTGACGTACGTGAACGCCGTGTACGTGCTCACGCTGCGCGACGCCGCCGCCCTGGCCGACGCCCTCCGGGACCGGTCGGACGCGGCGGCCTACCGGCAGCAGGCCACCGCCGTGGCCGCGGCCGTGAACCGCCAGCTCCTCGACCCCGTCACCGGGCTCTACGACCCCGCCGTCGGCCAGACCGGCGTGGTCCAGGACGCCAACGTCCTCGCCATCTTGAGCGGCATCGCGTCCCCCGACGCCGCGCGCACGATCCTGGCCGCCCTCGACGCGGCGCTCGCGAGCCCGTACGGACCCGTCGACGTCGGATCGCCCGGCCCGCCCGGGTACGTGCCCGTGATCTCGCCCTACATCGGCGGGTACCAGCTCGACGCCGAGTTCCAGGCCGGCCGGACCGCCGCCGGCATCGACCTCCTCGAGCGCGAGTGGGGCCGGATGGTCGACGGCGACCCCGGGGGCACGGACTGGGAGCGCATGAGCGTCGCCGGGACGCCGCCGGCCCCGGCCACGAGCATGGCCCACGGCTGGTCCACCGCGGCGACGTCCGCGCTCACCCGGTACGTCCTCGGGGTGTCCCCCACCGCCCCCGGCTACGCGACGTTCGAGGTGGCGCCGCAACCGGGCTCGCTCGGCTGGGCCGAGGGCTCGGTCCCGACCCCGCGGGGCTCCGTCGTCGTGCGGTGGGCCCAGCGCGGCGCTTCCGCCTTCCGGCTCCAGGTGTCCGTCCCCGAGCGGACGGCGGCGTCGATCGCGGTCCCGGTGTCCGGCTCGGGGTCGACGATCACCCTGGACGGCCGGCCGGTCTGGGACCGGCGCGGCTTCCATCCCCGAACCGGTGCGACCGGGGCGCAGGCGACGCCGACCGCGGTCGTGCTCACCGGCGTCGCGCCCGGCTCCCACGTCGTGGACTCGCACGTGGGGTGATGTGCGGCCGGGGGCGAAGTCACGCCCCGCCCACTCGCCGGTCCGCGTCCTCGGTTGCGGTCGCACGGGCGTAGAGCCGTCGGGTCGGGTGCTCGAAGGGGTACGGGCGGCGCAGCGTCACCGCCTCGACCGAGAATCCGCTGCCGCGGAGCAGCGCCACCAGCTCGTCGGCGCCGAACAGCGTCGCCTCCACCGAGACGCCCTGGCCGAACCAGTCGTCGGCGTGGACCGTCCCGACGCCGGCGTGCACGGCCAGGAGGAGCGAGCCGCGGGGCTCGAGCACCCGCCGCAGCTCGTGCAGCGCGGCGGGCACCGCCGGTCGGGACAGGTGGATGAGCGAGTAGAACGCGACGACCGCCGCCACGCGGTGCGTCGGCAGGGCGAGGGCGGAGAGGTCCCCGACGTGCACCCGGAGACCTGGGGTTCGCTCCATCGCCAGAGCGGCCATCTCCGGTGACAGGTCGAGGCCCTGGACGGCGACGCCCCGCTCCCGGAGGTACCGAGCCGCGTGGCCCGGGCCGCAGCCCACGTCGAGGACCGTCCCGCCGCGGCGGCAGCGCCGCGCGAGGTCGTCGAGCAGGCGTCGGTCGAGCGGCTTGCGATCGAGCTCGTCGAAGAACGCCGCCGCGTAGGGCTCGGCGACCCGCCCGTACACGGCGCGCACCGCGTCAGCGTCCAGGGCCGCAGTCTCCCAGCCGCCCAGTCCTCGCGGCGGCATTCTCGGCCGGCGCCGACCGCGCCGGCGACGCTCAGCGTCGAGCGACGAGCGCGGTTCGGAGCTCGTGCTTCAGCACCTTCCCGGTGGGGTTGCGGGGCAGCTCGTCGACGACCTCGAGCTGCTCGGGGATCTTCTGGGTGGTGAGGCCCACGCCCTTCAGGAACTCGAAGAGCTCGGGGAGCGTCGGCGCCGCGGCACCCTCGGCGGGGACGACGACGGCGCACGCCCGCTCGCCCAGCGCCGGGTCCGGGAGACCGACGACCGCGACGTCGGCGATGCGCGGGTGGGTGAAGAGGAGGTCCTCGACCTCTTTGGCCGAGATGGTCTCGCCCTTGCGGAGGATCACGTCCTTGAGCCGGCCCGTGATCACGACGTGGCCGTCGGCTCGGATGACTCCCAGGTCCCCGGTGCGGAACCAGCCGTCGTCGTCGAAGGCGTCGGCTTCGAGTGAGCGGTCGAGGTAGCCGCGGCAGATCTGCGGGCCCCTGGCGCGCAGCTCGCCCTCCTCGCCGCCGGGGACCGGCTTGCCGTCGAGGCCGACGGTCCGGAGCTCGACCCCCGGGGTCGGCGGCCCCTCGGTCTCGGCGAGCTGCTCGTCGGTGCCGCGCACGGTGTTCATGGTGAGGATGGGCGCCTCGGTCAGGCCCCAGCCCGACACGATGCCCACGCCACCGCACTCGTGCTTGAGGTCGTAGTGCAGCTGCGGCGGCTTCGGCGCCGCGCCGCCGGGGAAGGCCCGCACCGCGGGGAAGATCGGGGTCCCGGGCTGCTGGCGCTGGGCGGCGAGGTAGGCGAGGTGGAAGGTCGTCCCGGCACCGGCGAGGGTGACGCCGTGGTCGCGGAGCCGCGGGATCGTGGTATCGGGGGCGAACGCCTCGACGAAGATCAGCCTCGACGCCGTGATGAGCACGGTGAAGAGCTGGACGATGCCACCGATGTGCGTGAGCGGGAAGACGAGCGCGGTCCGGTCGGCCGGCGCGACCTCGAGCGCCTCGAGCATGCCGACCGCCGCGGCCTTCACGGTGTGGTCGGTGTGCCGCGCGCCCTTCGGGTCGGCGGTCGTGCCGGACGTGTAGAAGACCCACCGGACCGGCGCCGCGTCGGCGGTCGCCGGCGGCGGTAGCGGCGGCAAGGTCGCAGGGTCGCCGTCGGGCAGCCGACGATCGGCGACGAGGACCGTCGGGCTCGCGCCGCCGCCGAGCTCCTGCGCCTCGTCGGCGTACGCGCGTCCTCGCCAGGTGGACGGGACCACGAGGAGCTCGGCCCCGGTCTGGCCGGTGATGAAGCCCATCTCGCGTGGGCCGAGGATGGGCAGCATCGGGTTCTGCACCGCGCCCAGGCGGGCCAGGGCGGCGACGAGGACCGCGGCCTCGAGCCAGTTCGGGAGCATCCACGACACGGGGGTGTCGGCCTCGACGCCGAGCGCGTGGAGCCCGGCGGCGGCGCGCAACGCGGCGGCGCGGAGCTCCTCGGCGGTGAGCCGTCGACCGTCCTCGTCGACGGCCAGCGTGACCGTCGGCGTCGTGGCGGCGCGGGCCTCGACCAGCTCCCAGAGGCCGTGGTGGTCAGCCATCGGCGTCACTCTCCGCCGTGGTCGTCAGCCGCAGGTGATGCCGCCGTCCATGGACACGATCTGGCCCACCATGTAGCGGCCCTCGTCGGAGGCGATGAAAGCGATGAGGCCGGCCTGCTCCTCGGGCTCGGCGTAGCCCAGCGGCGACGTGATGGCGGCGAAGTCCTCGGCGGTCGCCCCCTCGGGGAACCCGAAGGTCTCGATCATCGGCGTGTTCATGCCACCGGGCGCGATGGCGTTGACCCGCACGCCCCGGGCCCGGTACTCGACGCCGAGGGCCCGGGTGAGGTTCACGACGCCGCCCTTGGACGCGCAGTACGCGGCCGAGTACGGCTGCCCCATCAGTCCCGCGTTCGAGGCCACGTTCACGATCACCCCGCCCCCGCCGAGCAGATGCGGCAGCACAGCTCGGCACATCAGGAACGTGCCCGTGAGGTTCACGCCGATGATGCGCGACCAGCCCTCCGCCGTCTCCTGCTCGGTGCGCACGAACTTGCCGATCCCGGCGCAGTTCACGAGGAGCTGGGGCCGGCCCAGGTCGTTCGCGACCCTGGCCACCGCTGGCTCCACCGAGGCCCAGTCGCTCACGTCGCACCGGTACGCGCGCGCCGTGTGGCCGTCGGTCTCGATCTGCGTCGCCGTCTCCTTCGCTGCACCTTCGTCGAGGTCCAACGCGGCGACCAGCGCCTGCTCGGAGGCCAGCCGACGGGCCGTGGCCCGTCCGAGCCCCGACCCTGCGCCCGTGATGATGGTGACTCGGTCGGTGAAGCGGGCCATTCGGGACTCCCCTCGCTCGTGCCTCGGGCGCGACGCTAACGCGGCGGCCGGTCATCGAGGCCTGCCCCGTCGGTCCCGTGCCAGTCTCAGGACCGTTTGTCACCGGCAAACTGGACTCGCGAGGAAGCACCCGGACCGACTCGCGGGCCCTGAGCAGACTCACTGACGACACCGAGGTCTCCGCTACGGAGCGATCTCAAGCCCGCGAGGCGATGGCACCAGCACCCGGGAAATGCGAACGGCCGAAGAAGAATGCCGCGCCGTAGGCTCCCGCGACGACGATCAGGAGGGCGCGGTAGCCGACGAGTAACGCGCTGTACTCCAACAGCCCGCCAACCATCGCTCCCAGGAGGTTCGCCCCGAACGCGGTCGTCGACGAGCCTACGTCTCTGAATCGCTGAGTAAACACGAGGTTCGCGATAAAGATCGGCGCGAACGCCAGTGCTGTCGCGGCGAGGAAGCGAGCGACGAGCGGCAGCCCGAGGACCGAGCTCTGCGGCACCGCCCAAGCCACGGCGATCGAACCGAGCAGCGCCAGGTACAACCACGCTGGCTTCCGGAACGCAACCAGGCGCGATATCTCCACGGCGAGGAGCACGGTGAGGAGGATGCCAAGGAACACCAAGGCGTTCACGAACCAGGTCGTACCGAAGAGCAACGCGAACTGGACCACGTTCTTCGTCTCGAGAAGGAGGAAGGCGACACCCATGAAGAACAGGTCGGTGTAGCTCCTCATCCCTCTCAGCGATCCCCCGAAGACCCTGACGAACAGCAGCGAGGCGGCCAGAACGAGCGCGATGGTCACTACGTAGAGCGAGGGAAGGCTGGGTGTTCGAAGGTATGGAAACGGGTGGTCATCCGTGGCCGGCGCGGGCGCTCGACCGGTATGGGAATGCCACAGCGACGTTGTGCTGAGGAACAAGGGGTGCTGCGGTAGCGTGCAACTGAGGTCGCTCGAAGATTGGGCAGCGACAAAGAGCGCGAATTTGTGCACGGCGGTTCTATCGATGCACGGACGCGACCGAAATACCTCATCGAGGGTCCGACCAAGGCGGTCGACGAGCCAGTCTTCGCGGTAGTAGTTGTACATCGAGAAGAAGCCGTGAGGCGAGAGATGTGCCTTCGCGGCCTCGATGGCCTGCTTCGTGAACAGATAGCTCTCGAGCCGCACCGTTGACTGCCCAGGCACAAGGACCAGCGAGTCGGGAAGCGCGAAGAGGATGAGATCCCAGCGACGACTGGTCTGCTCGAGGAAGGCACGACCATCGTTGATGTGAACCCGGACCCTCGGGTCTTGATACGGGTGGTCCGGGTGGGACTCTGCACCGATCTCTTGGAGCCGCGGATCTATCTCGACGGCGTCTACCTCCGTCGCCCCTCTCGCGAGCGCGACGGCTACGTCGTTTCCGCCGCCCGCACCGATCACAAGCACCCGACCAGGACCTGACGTCGGAAGGTGGTCATAGAGGGCGCTGTAGGTCGGGTTGGTGCTCGACGGCACGTTGGTCTGGTGGAACACGCCGTTGACATAGATCACGCCGCCGTGCCGCTCGATCTTGTAGTACGGCGACCAGCTCAGCCCAGCCGTGAAGGTCTCCGTCGCGAGCAAGACGATGATCGAGACGAGGGCTGCGAGCTGGAGCAGTCGCACCGCTGCGCCGCGTGACTGCGCGACATCGAGACCAAGCAGGAGCACGACCGCGACGGCACCCCATGCGAGTGACGGCGCGCGCAGGAACGCGAGTGCCGAGAAGGCAAGAATGCCAGCGACGCTGCCCACGAGGTCGAGGCGATAGGCCTCGAGGGGCTCAAACTTCGCAAAGGCTCGCGCCAATCCCTCGGCGACGAGCGCCATCACCACGGCCACCGCGACGAAGATGACCGTGAGCGTCAGCTCGCGGGGCGGCCCGGTCTCACGGGCGAAGTTGGAGAAGAAGATCAGATTGCCACCGGAACCCTCGATCTTCACGGGGAAGAAGCGAATGAAGGCCACGAGGACCGCAAGTGCAACCGGCGCGAATTTGAAAAGGCTCCGAGGCCGGTGAGCACGAAGGAACCCAATGCCAATTCCGAGGAAGCTGCCGAGTAGTACAAAGTTTGAAAAGAAGGACAAGTGGAAAACGTTGTCCCCGGTCCACTTGATGAGCGCGAGCTCAAGGAAGAGGACCAAGAACGACAACGACATGAGCCGTACGCGGTCCCGGCGCGTCGGACGCGGACTGACACCGGCGCGCATCTCCGAACCCTGCGCTGCGGCTTCGCGGCTACGAGTTGTCATAGGCCGGAGGGACTATACGATGCGAGCCACCGCCGAATGCGGGTAGCCGGTTGGCACTGCGCGCGGCTGCGCGACCAGAGCGCTCAGTTAGCGCCGTGCCGCGGACCAGCGTTTCGCAGTCCGGCGCAGCGAGGCTTGTCGCCGCTCAACGAGGCCTCGACCGTCGCTCCGTCGCACCGTCGTCGTGGGATCAGACGCCGCGACACGTCCCATCGAGGGTTGGCGGTACCCCACGCGACGGCGTCCAATCGCCCGGAGCCGAAAGGAACACGAACGTTGGCGAATGCGTGCCCCTTTGGCGGCGTCGACGGCCGAATGGACCCTTGGTCAGTGCTCGGTGGTGAGCGACGCTCGGGTTGTCAGCAGAGGGTCCGACAGCCTCGCCGGACGGCCCTGCCGGCAGTCCCGAGATTGGACGGTGCCGACCGCCGTCCGTTCCGACACCCGCAGCGGCGTACAGTCCCGCCGTGACGAACGCGGACCTGGTGGGCGAGCTGCTCCGGGACGCAGCGACCGCCCACCCCCAGCGCGAGGCGTATGTCCACGGCGCCAAGCGCGTCACCTACCAGTGGCTCGACCGCGTCGCCGACGGCTTCGCCGCCACGCTGCTCGACTCAGGCGTGACACCAGGCGACGTGGTGGTGCTCCTCGTCCCTTCGTCGATCAAGTTCGCGGCCTGCTACCTGGGTGCCGCCCGCGTCGGGGCGATCACATCGGCCGTGAACCTGCGGTTCGGACCTGTGGAGCAGGCCAGCATCCTCGCTCGCACTGAGCCCCGCGTCACCGTGGTCGGCGACGAGGCCCGTCTGCCCGACGGCATCGACGCCGGTCGCGTGATCCGGGTAGCTGACCTCAAGCCTGCGTTCGACGCCGACCCTCCCCCTCGATGGCCGCACCTGACGTCGACGGACCCGACCTGCATCGTGTGGACGAGCGGCACGACCGGCGCACCGAAGGGCGCGGTGTACGACCACGAGGCCCAGGCCGCGATCTCGCGCAACGTCGGGGAGCTCACCGCTCCCGGTGATCGTCGTCTCGTCGTCCTGCCCTTCGCGCACGTCGGGTACATGACGCGGATGTGGGACGAGCTCGCGAACGCGACCACCATCGTGCTGACCGGTGAGCCGTGGTCGGCGGCCGAGACCGTGCACCTCTTGCGCGAGGAGCGGATCACGATGGCCACCGGGGTGCCGACCCAGTGGTCGCGGGTGCTCGACCATCCCGACCTCGCCGACGTCGACTGCTCGACGCTTCGGGTCGCGGGCATCGGTGGCGCGTCGATACCAGCGGACCTTGTTCGTCGCATGCGCGCCGTGCTCCAATGCCCGGTGATCACCCGCTACACAAGCACCGAGGCGGGGGTGACGACGTCGACGCTCGCCACCGATCCCGACGAGGTGATCGCGACGACAGTCGGCCGTCCCACACCTGAGGTCGAGCTGCGGGTCGTCGTCCCTGAGACCGGGGCGGCACAGCCCTGCGGCGAGGTCGGTGAGGTGCTGTCCCGCTCCCCCGCCATGATGCGCGGGTACTGGCGGGACCCAGAGCTGACGGCCACCGTGATCGATGAGGACGGTTGGCTCCACACCGGGGACCTCGGGTTCCTCGGCGAGGACGGCAACCTGCGGCTGGTCGGCCGCCTGAAGGACATGTACATCCGCGGCGGGTACAACGTGTACCCGGCCGAGGTCGAGTCGGTGCTCACCGACCACCCCGCGGTCGGGCGCGCCGCGGTCGTCGGGGCCCCGGATGCCGGGCTCGGCGAGGTCGGCGTGGCGTTCGTCGTGCCCGCGCCGGGCGCCGACCCGGGCGCGCTGACGCGCGACGCCCTCCGAGCCTGGTGCCGGGCGCGGATCGCCGACTACAAGGCCCCAGACCGCGTGGTGCTGGTCGAGGACCTGCCGGCGACCTCGATGCTGAAGATCGACAAGCGTGCGCTGTCCGCCCGAGCCGCGGAGCAAGGAGCCCTGCATGAACGCCTCTGAGCGTCGATACCAACGTCCGGACGTCCCCCGCAGCGATCGTCCGATCCGGGTCGGCTCGCTGCTGTTCACGATGGTGGAGCCTCACCGCGGCCACGAGGTGGCGTACAACCGCTGGTACGAGCGCGATCACTTCTACGCCGGGTGCATGGTCGGCAAGTGGCAGTTCGCGGGGGCCCGGTACGTCGCCACGCGGGACTGCAAGGCGAGGCGCTACCCCTCCGATTCGCCGATCACACCCGACCTGATGGTGGGCTCGTACCTCGCGGTCTACTGGGTGCTCGACGGCCACCACGACGAGTGGAACGAGTGGGGGGTCGAGCAGGTGAACTGGCTGCACGCCAACGAGCGGATGTTCCTCGACCGGGATCACATCCACACCGCGCTCTACGAGTACGCCGACGAGCTGAACGCGCCGGGGAGCACGACGCCGGTCGAGCTGGCGCTCGACCGCGGCTACCCGGGGATCGTGGCCATGATCGGCGAGGCCAGCCTCTCCGGCGTCGGGGCCGTGACCGAGTGGATGCGCGACTGCGGCTGCCCGTCGGACGTGATGCTCGTCGGCACCCCCCTGCCGCTCCGGGGCGACCGGCCGGCCGACGTGCCCGACCAGCCCACCGGCAACCGGTTCTTGCACCTCCACTTCACGCTCGAGGACCCGCTGGCGGTCTGGGACGAGCAGTACGCGTCGATCGGCCCGGACCTGATGGCGGACGGAGCCGGTCGGATCCTGTTCGCGTCGCCGTTCCTCGCCACCGTGCCCGGGACCGACGCCTACACCGACCAGCTGTGGTGACCCTCAGGCGGGGCGGAACGCCGGGAGCGTGAGCGCGTCGTCGACGCGCTCGAACGCCACCGTCACCGGCAGGGCGAGTCGAACCGCCTCCGGGCCGACCCCGCTGAGGTTCGAGACGATCCGGACGCCCTCGTCGGTCTCCACCACGACCACCGCGTAGGGGACTAGGGCCGCGAAAGCGGGGTGCATCGCCTGGTGCACGACCGTCCACGAGAAGACCCGACCCCGGCCGCTCGAGCGCTCCCAGCTCCAGCGCGGCGAGCCGCAGACGGCGCAGAGGACGCGGGGTGGGTGCCGCCAGGCCCCGCACGTCGAGCACCGCTGGAAGCGCAGCTCGCCGCGGGCGCAGTGGGCGTAGAACTCGCCGGTGGTGCCGTCGAGCACCGGTCGCGGCCTCGGGGGCGCCGGGTCGGGGCTCACCGGTCGCGGGCGAGCACGGCGAGGCTCCCGTCCCCGAAGTCGCCCCAGCCGGTGACGACGCCGAGCTCGGCGTCGGTCACCTGGGCTGGACCCGCCTCCCACCGCAGCTGGCGCGTCGCCTCGACCACGTGGTTCAGCCCCCACACGTGGCCCTGCGAGAGCAGGCCGCCGTGGGTGTTGAGCGGATAGCGGCCGCCGAGCTCGATCGTCCCGCCGCGCACGAAGTCGGCGGCCTCACCCGGGCCGCAGAGCCCGAGCGCCTCGAGCTCCAGGAGCACGATGTACGTGAAGCAGTCGTAGACCTCGAGGAAGTCGGCGTCGCGGGGCCGTACCCCGGCCGCGGCGAAGGCCTCGGGCGCCGCGTACGAGAGCCCGATGCGGAGCGGGTCGGCCCGGTTCGGGATGTCGTCGGCCGGGTACGGGTGCCCCTCGGCCGCGGCGAGCACAACCGCCGGCGGGTGGACGAGGTCCCGGGCCCGTTCGAGGCTCGTGACCACGTAGGCGGCCGCGGCGTCGGTCTCGAGGCAGCAATCGAAGAGCCGGAAGGGCTCCGAGATGAGCCGCGACCCGAGGTACTCGTCCATCGTGAGCTCGCGTCCCCGCATGAGCGCCCGCTCGTTGAGCTGGGCGTGCCGGCGACAGGTCAGCGCCACCGTTCCGGCGGCCTCGTCGGGCACGCCGAACTGCTGCTTGTAGCGCATCGCGATCCAGGCGTAGAGCTGCACCGGCGACATCGCGCCGTACGGCCGGTAGTAGTCGACCGCGGTGTCGGCGACCGAGGTCGCCAGCCACGTGTGCCGGGGGCGTCGACCGCCGGGTCTGGGCCGGAAGATGGAGAACCCGTTCCAGCCCACGGTGACGAGCACCGCGGTGGCGATGCCGCGGGTGACGGCCCCGACCGCGTGCTGGAGCGCCGCCACCGGGCTCGCGCCGCCCATCATCACGGTCGTGGCGAGCCGCAGGTTCTCGATGCCGAGGTTGGCGGCGAGCTCCTCGGCGGTGGTGAAGCCGGCCGGCGGGAGGATGCCGTCGATGTCGGCACGCTCGAGCCCGGCGTCGTCGATCGCGGCCAGCGAGGCGTCGAGCATGAGCTCGAACGGCAGCCGGTCCGAGCCTCGCACGTAGTCCGTCTCGGCGACGCCGACGATCGCCGCCTGATCACGAAGCGCCACGAGCCGGGCAGGCTACCGTGCGGTCGCCGCGATGCTGCTCGACCACTACCTGCGCGCCGACCTCGGCGACGTGCCGCGGGTCGCCGCCGACCTCGAGCGGATGGGCTTCGACGGCCTGTACAGCGCCGAGGGGCCGCACGAGCCGTTCCTGCCGCTCCTGCTGGCGGCCGAGCACACGACCCGGGCGACGGTCTTCACGAACATCGCCGTCGGGTTCGCCCGCAGCCCGATGGACCTCGCCCAGCTCGCGAACGACCTGCAGCGGGTGTCGCGGGGTCGGTTCGTGCTGGGCCTCGGCTCGCAGATCCGTCCCCACATCGAGCACCGCTTCTCCATGCCCTGGGAAGCGCCGGTCGGGCGCATGCGCGAGCTGGTGCTGGCCGTGAAGGCGATCCATCGGTCGTGGAACGAGCGGACACCACTCGACTTCCGCGGCGAGGTCTACACGCACACCTTGACGACCCCGTTCTTCGACCCGGGACCGAACCCGTACGGCGCCCCGCCGATCTGGGTCGCGGGGCTCGGCCCGCGCATGACCCGGGCCGCGGCCGAGGTCGGTGACGGCCTGCTCGTCCACCCGTTCCACACCGGGGAGCTCGTGCGCGACCACGTGGCGCCGGCGGTGGCTGCCGGCCTGACCGTCGCCCACCGCGAACGCGACACGTTCACGATCTCGGCCGTCCCGATCGTGTGCACGGGCGCGACCGACGCCGAGCGGGAGGCCGCGACCGACGGCGTCCGGCGGCTCCTCGCCTTCTACGGCTCGACCCCCGCCTACCGGGTGGCGCTCGAGCCGCACGGCTGGGGCGAGCTCCAGACCGAGCTCAATCGGCTCACGAAGGCGGGGCGCTGGGACGAGCTGGCCGGGCTCGTCGACGACGAGGTGCTCACGACGCTGGCCGTCTGCGGCCCCCCGGCCGAGATCGGCGCGCTCGTCGAGGCTCGGTACCGCGGCGTCGTGGACCGGGTCGGGCTCTCGATGCCCTACCGCGCGTCGCGGGACACGCTCGCCGCGGTGGTGGCGGGCTTCGCCGGCGCGGAGCGAGGATGACGGCCGTGCCGGCGCCCGACCCCCGCCTCGACGGGCACGTCGCGCTCGTGACCGGCGCCGGCCGGGGCGTGGGGGCCGGGGTCGCCGACGCGCTGGCCGCGGTCGGTGCGGCCGTGGCCGTGAACGACGTCGACCGGGGCCGCGCCGAGCGCGTCGCCGCCGACCTCGCCGAGACCGGGGCGCGCGCCGCCGCGTTCGTCGCCGACGTCACCGACTTCGCCGCCGTGCAGGGCATGGTGGCCGAGGTGGCGCGGACGCTCGGACCCGTGGACGTGCTGGTGAACAACGCCGGGATCCCGCCCGGCTTCGCGCTCCAGCGCTTCCGTGACCTGCCCGTCGAGGCGTGGGACCCCTTCGTGCGGCTCAACCTCTACGGCGTCCTGCACTGCACGAAGGCGACGGTCGACGGCATGTGCGAGCGGCGCTGGGGCCGCGTCGTCACGGTGTCGTCCGAGGCGGGACGAACGGGCCTGCCCATCGGCGTGTCGCTATACGGGGCGAGCAAGGCCGCGGCCATCGGCTTCTCGCGCCATCTCGCAGTCGAGCTGCTCGGCACCGGCGTCACCGTGAACTGCGTGGCCCTCGGCCTCATCGCCACCGGGCCCGACGACCGCCGCCCGCCGCCGGCGCCGACGGCCCGCCTCGGCCGTCCCGAGGACGTCGCCGCCGCGGTGTGCTTCCTGGCCTCGCCCGGCGCCGACTGGGTCACCGGCCAGGTGCTCGGCGTGAACGGCGGCGCCCTCACCACGTGACCCACCGGCCCGGGCGCTGGGGCTCGGGGAGCGAGGCGGCTACGCCGGTCGGGTGCTGAGCATGACGGCGGCCATACGGACGGGCCGGTCGCCGCGGTTCCGCCACGCGTGCCGGGTCCCGCGCTGCACGACGCA
This sequence comes from Acidimicrobiia bacterium, assembly GCA_035948415.1. Lineage (NCBI taxonomy): Bacteria > Bacillati > Actinomycetota > Acidimicrobiia > Acidimicrobiia bacterium. The sequence goes on from DASZJD010000029.1 coordinate 44,198, forward strand.
GTCGCCGGGCCGCAGGGTGACCTCCCCGGTGTCGAGCTCGAGGCCGATCTCGCCCTCGAGGACGAGGACGTAGTCGATCGTGTCCGTGGCGTGGAACCCGTCCGGCTCCATCCCGGGGATGGCCGCCGCGGTGCGGGCCAGGCGCTCGCGCAGCACCGCGTCCGGTGGGACCGCGAACACGCGCCACGCGGTGCCGCCGGCGGGCGGCTCCAGCACCATCGGGCCGTCCCGAGGATCGACGACGGCGTCGAGGCCGCGGCCGGGGTCGCTCACCCACACCTCGGCCCACGTGTCCCCTCCGAACGCCTCACCGTCAGCGATCACGGTCGAGCGCCCGCGGTCGTCCACCCCGGTCACCACGCGGCGCACGCCCACGACGCGACGGTACGCCCCGTGGGCGTCAGCGCGCCGTGACGGCCCGGAGGACGCGGTCGGCGAACTGGTCGAGGTGCTCGCGGAAGTCGCGCCGGGTGTCGCCAGGGAGGGTGACGGTCAGGTACGTGACCCCGAGGTCCCCCAGCGCCTCGATGCTGTCGATGGCCCGGCTGGCGTCGACCCCCGCGTTCGAGAACATGTCGAGCCCGTCGGGCATGAACACGACCTCGAGCGGCTCGGTGCGCTCGACGGCGCGGGCGTGGTCGCGCGCGTAGCCGAGGCGGGCGGCGAGGTCGGCCCGCGACGTGATCGGTGGCGTGTGGAGGCGCCGGGCGGACCCGGCCGGGCTCGGCATCGGCATCCAGCCGTCGGCGAGCTCGACGGCGCGACGGATGGCGCGCCGGCTGTTCCCGCCGACCCAGAGCGGCGGACCGCCGTCGCGCGCGGGCCGGGGGAGCATGGTGTTGCCGGGGGCGCGCCAGTGCCGCCCGGCCGCCGCGACGGTGTCGCCGCGCCACGCGGCGCGCATGGCGACGATCGCCTCGTCGGTGAGCTCGTTGCGCTCGCTGAAGTCGACCCCGAGGGCCTCGAACTCGGGCTCGAGGTACCCGGCGCCGATCCCCACGATCACGCGTCCGCCGGACAGCGCGTCCAGCGACGCGATGGCCTTCGCCGAGTGGAACGGGTTCCGGTAGGCGAGCACCAGGAGGTTCGTGTGGAGTCGCAGCCGCGTCGTCGCGGCAGCGGCGAAGCTCAGGGCGACGAACGGGTCGAGGGCGTGGTGACCGCCGGTAGCGAGCCAGCGGTCGGCCGGGAACGGGTGGTCGGTCACGAACACGGCGTCGTAACCCGCGCTCTCGGCGGCGGCGGCCAGCTCGGCGATCGCGGCCGCCGAGCACAGCTCCCCGTCGACGCGGTGGGTCGGGAGGCCGAGCGACGCCTTCACGCGGGGTCGTGCCCCCCGAGCGCGAACGCGACGTGCTCGAGCGTCAGCGTGGCCGCCGGAAGGTCGACGCCGACGTCGTCGCCGAGGTCGAGCGCGGCCCGGAGGTCCTTGGCCGCGAGCTCCACCAGCGGCGCGAGGTCGCGGCTGTACACGGGGTCACCGCCGCGGACGGTCAGCAGGTCCCGCATCATCGGGCTCAGCGCGCCGGTGTGCTCGAGGACCGCGGCGAGCTGCGTGAGGTCGGTCCCCGCGGCGACGGCGAGGGCTCGCCCCTCTTGGGCTCCGAGCATGCTGACGTAGCCGACCAGGTTGCGGGCCAGCTTCGCCGCCAGCCCGGCGCCGCGTTCGCCGAGGTGGAGCACCAGGTCGCCGACGGCGTCGAGCACCGGTCGGGCCCGGTCAAAGCCGTCCGTCGGCCCGCCGACCATCACGCAGAGGGTCCCGGCCCGGGCGCCCTGCACCCCGCCGCTGATCGGCGCGTCGAGCACGACGACGTCGCCCGGCGCTCGGGCGGCGGCGGCGTGGACGGTCCGCGGGTGGACGGTGCTGTGGATCGCCACGACCGTCCCGTCGCCGGCGGCTTCGTACACGCCGGCGGGACCGCTGGTGGCCGCCTCGACCTGCGACGCGTCGAGGACCGCCACGCTGACGACCTCGGCGTCGGCGGCGGCCTGCGCGGCCGAGGCGGCGCCGCGCCCGCCGAGCTCGACGAGCGCCGCGACGGCGTCGGGACGCACGTCGAAGCCGGCCACGTCGTGGCCGGCGGCGAGCACGTTGGCAGCCATGGGCAGGCCGATGTTCCCCAGTCCGATCCAGGCGACTCGCATGGCCTCCTCACCGACGACCCGGCGGTCCGACCGTCAGCCTGCCGAGGCGCCGCGCTGCCCGCCAGTCCGCCGCCCCGACCGGCGCGCCTCGAGGAGCGCGCCGTCGCCACCATCTACGATCACGGGCCCCGCGACGGAATGGACGCGGGCCGGATCGAGAGGAGCAGCCCGTGGGTCGGTTTCCACGCGACGAGATCGAAGGCGCGTTCCGGCACTTCCAGGAGGCGGCCGACCGGTCGGCGAAGAGCGGGGACTGGCGCGAGTGGTCGGAGTGCTTCACCGAGGACGCCGACTACTACGAGCACCACTACGGGAAGATGCACGGCCGTGAGGCCATCTACCAGTGGATCCAGTCGACGATGGCCGACCCGAACGTCGCCGACATGCGCAACTTCCCGATCGACTGGTACGTGATCGACGAGGACCGGGGCTGGGTCCTCTGCTCGGTGTGGAACGAGATGGACGACCCCGGCGACGGGTCGCTCCACCGTGAGTACAACTGGACGATGCTCCACTACGCCGGCGACGGGCGGTTCTCCTACGAGGAGGACATGTACAACCCGGTGGAGTTCGGGCGCATGGTCCAGGGCTGGCACGAGGCCAAGGACCGGCTGGCGGGCTCCCCCAAAAAATAGAACGTGTTGCATTTCTGGGCGGGGGTCGGTACGATCCTCCTCGGCCCGCACCCGCACCAGGGGGAGCAATGGAGTTCGGGATCTTCAACAGCCTCTACACGCCGCACCAGGCGTTCGAGGCCGAGGCCGACCAGTGGGCCGTCGAGGCCCAGCGGCTCCGCAACGAGGTCGCCTGGACCCGGGCCGCCGACCGGGCCGGCTTCAAGTACACGTGGGCGACCGAGCACCACTTCCTCACCGAGTACTCGCACCTGTCGTCGAACGAGGGCTTCCTCGGCTACATGGCGGGGGTGACCGAGCGCATCCACCTCGGCAGCGGCATCTTCAACATCACCCCGCCGGTCTGCCACCCGGCGCGCGTGGCCGAGAAGGTGGCGATGCTCGACCACCTCTCGGGCGGCCGCTTCGAGTTCGGAGTCGGCCGCGGGTCCTCGTCGACCGAGCAGCGGGGCTTCGGGATCCTCGACCCCGAGGAGACGAAGGCGATGGTCGACGAGGTCCTCCCGGAGTTCAAGCGGATGTGGCGGGAGAACGAGTACAGCTTCTCGGGCCGCTACTTCTCGATGCCGCCGCGCAACGTGCTGCCGAAGCCGCTGAGCGACCCGCACCCGCCGATGTGGATCGCCGCCGGCAACCCGGGCACGTTCGAGAAGGCGGCCCGCATGGGCCTCGGGGTCCTGTGCTTCACGACCGGCTCACCGGAGACCCTGAAGCCGCTCATCGAGATCTACAAGACCACGATCGAGGACGCCGAGCCGGTCGGCGAGTACGTCAACAACAACGTGATGGTCACGAGTCAGATGCTCTGCCTCGAGGACGGGCAGCGGGCGCGGGACATCGCCTGCTCGATGCACGGCAGCTACCAGAACAGCCTCGTGTTCCACTACCTCGACACGTTCCCGAAGCCGCCGGGGCTCCCGGCCTGGCCCGACCTGATCCCCGAGCCCACGCCCGACCTGCTCGAGCAGAGCATCGCCAACCACCTCGTGATGATCGGGACCCCGGACGAGGTCCGCAAGTCGGTGCAGGACTACGAGGGCACCGGCGCCGACCAGGTCGTGTTCGGGATGCTCTCGACCACGATGCCGATCGAGGTCGCGCTGGAGGCGGTCGAGACGTTCGGGAAGCACATCGTCCCGGAGTTCGACCGCGACCCGGTCCACTCCACCACCCGCCAGCGCGAGGCTTACGTGGCCGAGCGGGGTCCGCACGACAAGCGGTCGCTCGGGCGCGCGCCCGACCAGGTCCCGGTCACGTAGACCCGGTGGGCGAGCTCGACGGCCGCGTCGCGCTCGTGACCGGCGCCAGCCGCGGCATCGGCGCCGGCATCGCCCGCCGCTTCGCCGCCGAGGGCGCCCGCGTGGCGCTGACGGCGCGGACCCTCGACCCCGAGCCTGGCGCGCCGCTCGCGGGGTCGCTGCGCGAGACAGCGGCGGCCATCCAGGACGCGGGCGGCGAGGCGCTGGCGGTGCAGGCCGACCTCGCCGATCGCGAGGACCGCGTCCGCGTCGTCCCCGAGGTCGAGGCCGCGATTGGCCCCGTCGACGTGCTCGTCAACAACGCCGCCGCCGCCTTCTACCTCCCGAACGCCGACATCTCGCTGAAGCGTCGGCTCCTGACCTTCGAGCTCAACGTGCAGGCACCGGTCGACCTGGCCCAGGCCGTGCTCCCGGCGATGCGGGCGCACCGTCGAGGCTGGATCGTGAACATCTCGAGCGCCACGTCGAGGCACCCGGCCGGCCCGCCCTTCGACCCCGGCTTCAAGCTCGGGTTCACCAGCACGACGTACGGCGCCTCGAAGGCCGCGCTCGAGCGCTGCACCACGGGGCTGGCGGCCGAGGTCTACGGCGACGGGATCGCGGTGAACAGCCTCGCCCCCGTCGCCGCCGTCCGCACGCCCGGCGCCGAGGCCCTCGTCGGCGACGTGCTGGACGCCAACCCGCGGATCGTCGAGCCCCTCGAGCTCTTCGTCGAGGCCGCGCTCGTCCTCGCCACCGCCGACCCGACCCGGCTCACCGGTCGGATCTGCTACTCGCGCCCGCTGCTCGAGGAGCTCGGCCGTGACTACCGGGGCCTCGACGGCCGCCCGCGCCTCGCGTCGTGAGCGTGCCGCCCCGGCTCACGGCTCGGTCGTGACCGCCGGGACCGGACGGGCGAGGAGCAGCACGACGAGGACCAGGATCCAGACGGCCCAGATCAGGAAGGCGATGAAGCCGACGGTGAAGATGGCGGTGTTGTCGTCGGCGACGCCGACCCCCGCCACGAGCCACAGGAGTGCCAGCGCCTCGCCGGTCCAGCCCAGCCAGGCCTCGACGAAGCGGTGGCGCAGGATCAGCACCGACACCGCGGAGACGAAGACCGCGAGCGCGAACGACGCGAAGGCCAAGAAGATGACGCCGAGCAGGTAGAACGCCTTCGTTCCCGAGGGGCCGAGGTCGCCGACGTAGAGGGCGAGGAAGGCGTTGATCCCGTTGCCGACGAACGCGAGTGCGAGCGCCGCGATCCCACCCACGAGCGCGACGACCGACACCCGGCTGCCGCTGCCCTCGACCCGCCGCAGGCGCGCCCACAGCGCCCCGAGGAACCAGAGGAACGCCACCGCGGCCAGCCCGTTCAGGTAGGAGCCGATCTTCAGCGCGTCCTGGTTGTCGCGGAAGAAGCTGGCGATCTTGGCGATCCCGTCGGACGGCTTCGGCGGGCTCCCGCCGATGAGCGCCGCCACCACGACCAGCACCACGAACAGGATCCCGGCCCCCAGGCCGTATCGCTCCCACGTCGTCTCGTCCATCGCTGCCTCCCAACGGTCGCGCCGCCGCGCCGAGCCCTCGGTTCGAGGCTCCGGTCGCGCACCCTAACCCCGCCGCCCCGCGGACGTCGTGGCTGAGCCGGTGCAACCGATCGCGCGCCGGCGGGCCGTCGGAACGGGTGCGGGCTCCGTTACCGGCTGCGCTCGTCGGGGTCGACGGTTCGCTCCAGCCGCCACGGACCGTCACCGATGCGCAGCCGGTGTCGCGCGCCGGGGAGGTCGGGGTCGCCGGACGCGTAGCCGGCGTCGCCCGCCCACATCGCGATCATCCCCTCGGCGCCCTGGGCGACCCGAGTCTCGTAGAAGGTCGGTGGCCGCTCGCGCGCGTCGGCGAGCAGGCTCTCGACGTCGCCGAACTGGGCGAGGTGCGACAGGGTCATCCAGGTGGGGGGCGCCAGCTCGATCTCCTGGGCGTCGCGCCGGGCCACCGCGTCCGATGGGCGCATCCAGGCCGAGTCGTGGATCTCGCCGTGGTCGATCCGCACCGTGCCCGCCGGCGCCTGCGCCACGAAGAACCAGGTCGAGAACCGCTTCGGCGCCAGGCCCGGCGGCACCCAGTGCGAGAACGACACCAGCGAGGTCAGGTCGCAGACCAGGCCGGCCTCCTCGCGCGCCTCCCGCACCGCGGCCCGGCGGGCCGCCTCCTCCTCGGTCGGGGCGCCGGCGGCGTCCTCGGGGTCGACCCGACCGCCGGGGAACACCCACATGCCGCCGAAGGCGAGCTTCGAGTTGCGGTGGAGCATCAGGGTCTCGACGCCCGGGGCGCGGTCGCGCACGAGCACCACGGTCGCCGCCGGGATCGGCGGCGTGACCGCGGCGTCGCCGGTCGAGACCATCAGGACGTGGGCTGGCGCGGCTCGAGCCCGGCCGCCCGATAGGCGGCGTCGATGACGCGCATGTTCGCCACGGCGTCGGCCGGCGTCGTCGGGTAGGGCGCGCCCTCCCGGACCGCGGCGAGGAAGGCGCGCAGCTGGTAGGTGTAGGTGGCTTCGCCCTTGATCCGCTCGCGACGACGGCGCTCCGCGCCGGTGTCAGGGTCCCGCCGCCGCACGGTCAGGCGGTGGAAGTACTGCGGCGCGGTGAGGTTCGTGACCGCCAGCGTCCCGTGCTCGCCCTCAACGCGCGCGCCGAGGCTGAAGAGCTTCCGCGACAGCAGCGCGCACTCGAACGAGCCCGCGAGCGAATCGGTGAACCGCAGCTCGCCGCGCAGCCACCGGTCGACGCCCGGCCTGATGCACCGCGCCCTCGCCGCGACGACCTCGGGCTCCGAGCCCGCCAGCGTGCGCGCCTGGTGGATGGCGTAGCAGCCGATGTCCATGACGGCGCCGCCGGCGAGGTCGAGCCGGTAGCGGATGTCGTGGCGGAGCGGGAGGGCGATGCACGCGCGCGTGTCGATCCGTCGTAGGGCCCCGAGCTCGCCGCTCCGGAGGATCTCCACGACCCGCGCCACGAGCGGGTGGTAGCGGTAGTGGAACGCCTCCATGACCACGAGGCCGGACTCGGCCGCCGCCGCCGCCACCCGTTCCGCCTCGCTCGCGTTCGCGGTCAGGGGCTTCTCGCACAGCACCGGCTTGCCGGCCTCGAGGGCGGCGAGGGTCCAACGGCCGTGCAAGCCGTTCGGGAGCGGGTTGTACACCGCGTCCACGCCGGGGTCGCCCAGCAGCTCCTCGTAGGAGGAGTGGACGGTCGGGATGCCGTGCTTCCTCGCGAACCGGTCGGCGCGGTCGCGGTCGCGGGCCGCCACGGCGACGACCTCCACGTCCGGGACGAGGCGGGCCGGCTTGATGAGCGCGGCCGGCGTGATCCGAGCTGCGCCGAGGGTGCCGATGCGGAGCGGTTCCATGCCGCGGAGCCTATGGCGGACCTGGCGACGCGTGCGCGAGCATGCGTCGCCCCCGTCAGCGGAGGAACCTCCACGCGTGCTCGAGGACATCCGGGTCGTCGACTGCTCGACCGACATCGCCGGGCCGTACTGCACGAAGCTCCTCGCCGACGCCGGCGCTGATGTCGTGAAGGTGGAGCCCCGCGCCGGCGGCGATCCGCTGCGCTCGTGGGGCTCCGGCGCGCTCTTCGAGTTCCTGAACACCTCGAAGCGCTCGGTCACGCTGCCGACCGACGATCCCGCCTTCGCCGAGCTGTGCCGCGCCGCCGACGTGCTCGTGGAGCCGCCGCCCACCGGCCCCCTCGACGTCCGGCGCCTCCGCGACGGCCACCCCGCCCTTGTCGTGGCCTCGATCACGCCCTTCGGGCTCGACGGCCCCTGGGCGGGCTGGGCGGCCACGGAGTTCACGCTCCAGGCCTGGTGCGGTTCGACCGGCTCCCGAGGCCTCCCCGAGACGCCGCCGGTGGCGGCCGGGGGCCGCATCGGCGAGTGGATGGCGGGCACCTACGCCGCGGTCGCCGTCGCCGCCGCGGTGCGGCGCGCCCGTCGCACCGGCCGCGGCGAGCACATCGACGTGGCGACCCTCGACGCCATGGCGGTCTCGATGAACACCTACACGTCGGTGTTCGCCGAGTTCCTGGGCTGGCCGCCCCTCCGGCGCCCGACGCGCACGATCGAGATCCCGTCGATCGAGCCCGCCGCCGACGGCTACGTGGCCTTCACGACCAACAGCGCCCAGCAGTTCGCCGACTTCATGGTGCTGATCGAGCGGCCCGACCTGGTCGAGGACCGGGAGCTCGCCAAGCACCTCGGCCGCTTCAAGCGCCGCCGCGAGGTCCTCGCCATGATCCACGACTTCACCACCCGGCACACGACCGCCGACCTGCTCGAGCGGGCGGCGCTGCTGCGGATCCCGAGCGGGCCGGTCGGCAACGGCGAGACGGTGACGACCTTCGACCACTTCGTGGAACGGAAGGTGTTCGTCGAGAACCCGGGCCGGCGGTTCGTGCAGCCGCGGATCCCCTACCGCGTCGGCGGCGTGGAGGCGCGCCCGTTCACGCCCGCGCCGGCGCTCGGGGCCCACGACGGCAGCGTCCCGTGGCCGCCCCGCGCGCGCGTGCCGGCGAGCGACGAGGACGAGCTGCCGCTGGACGGGATCCGGATCGTCGACTGCACGGCGTGGTGGGCGGGACCGGCCGCGACGCACGCGCTGGGCTGCCTCGGCGCCGACGTCATCAAGGTCGAGTCGGTGGGGCGCCCGGACCTCATGCGGTACACGAGCACCCGGCGCCCGTCGGAGGATCAGTGGTGGGAGTGGGGACCGCTGTTCCACGGGGCCAACAACAGCAAGCGCGCGATCACGCTCGACCTCACGACGCCCGAAGGCGTCGAGCTCTTCGAGCACCTGCTCCGGACCGCCGACGTCCTGCTCGAGAACTTCACCCCGAGGGTCATGGAGCAGTTCGGCCTCACGTGGGAGCGGGTGCACGCGCTGAACGAGACGCTCACGATGGTGCGGCTGCCGGCCTACGGCCTCGACGGCCCGTGGCGAGACCGCACCGGCTTTGCCCAGACGATGGAGGGGATTACCGGGATGGCGTGGGTCACCGGCCGTCCGGAGGACCCGCCGCTGCTCCCCCGCGGCGCGTGCGACCCGCTGGCGGCGATGCACGCCGTGTTCGCGACGCTCCTCGCGCTCGACGAGCGGGACCGCAGCGGCGAGGGGCGCCTCGTCGAGGCCCCCATGATCGAGGCGGCCCTGAACATGGCCGCCGAGCAGGTCGTCGAGTTCTCGGCCTCCGGCCGCCGCCTCGAGCGCACCGGCAACCGAGGCCCCGGCGCCGCGCCCCAGGGCGTCTACCCCGCCGCCGGCGACGAGGAGTGGCTGGCGCTGGCGGTCGCCACCGACGAGCAGTGGGAGCGGCTGCGGACCGAGCTCGACGACCCCGCCTGGGCCCGCGATCCCGCCCTCGCCACCGCCGCCGGTCGGCGAGCCGCGCACGACGCGCTCGACACGCAGCTGACGGCGTGGTGCGCGACCCAGGACGCCCGGGCCGTCGCCGAGCGCCTCGCCGCCGCCGGGGTGCCGGCCGGGTACGTGATCGACGCCCGCGACATCGCCCACAACCCGCAGATGCTCCACCGCGGCCTCTTCGAGGTGGAGGAGCACCCCGTGACGGGCTCCCACCCGATCCCGACGCTGCCGTTCCGGTTCCGAGACCGGGCCCGCGGGTGGCTGCGCCGACCGGCGCCGACGCTCGGCCAGCACAACGACGACGTGCTCGGCGGGCTGCTCGGCCTCGGACCGGACGACCTGGCGGCGCTGCGCGCGGCGGGCGTCATCGGCGAGCGGCCTCGGGGCATGTGATGGCGGCGTCGGACACGGACTGGGGCTGGGCCACCGAGTACGAGGACGTCCGCGGCGCGGTCGCGCTGTGCGGGGTCGGCGAGTCCGAGCACACGAAGGCGTCGGGGCGCACGCCGACCCAGATCCTCGCCCAGGCGGTTGAGCGCGCGCTCGACGACGCCGGGCTGTCGCCCGCCGACATCGACGGCCTCATGTACGTGCCGTTCGGCGAGCAGTTCGACGTGGCGGCGTACCACCGGCACTTCGGCACCAGCCACGACATGTGGGAGTCCGCCGCCGGCGGCGGCATGCGGCAGGCCGCCAGCGCGCCGTACGACGCCGCGCTGGCGCTGCGCGACGGGAAGGCCCGGTACATCCTGAACTCGTTCGGGGTCGCGTGGGCGACGCAGCGGTCCGAGATGGTCGGCGGTCCGGGCCAGTCGCACGCCCAGGAGCAGTTCAAGCAGAACCTCGAGGTGCCGTTCGGCTGGTTCCCCCAGCCGGTCTACTTCGCCACCGTGGCCCGCCGTCACATGCACGAGTTCGGCACCACCCAGGAGCAGCTGGGCGCGGTGGCGGTGGCGTGTCGGCGGCACGCCAACCTCACGCCCGGTGCGGTCATGCACGACCGCCCGTTGACGATGGAGCAGTACCTCGCCTCGCGTCCGATCGTGGCGCCGTTCCGACGCGAGGACTGCTGCCTCATCTCCGACGGCGGTGGCGCGTACATCATGACGACGCCCGAGCGGGCTCGCGACCTGCGGACACCGCTGGTGGAGCTCGCCGGCGTGGGCCTCGGGAACTCGGTGACCGGCACGCACTGGGCCGAGCAGCCCGCGTTCACGTCGACGCCGCAGGTGTTCGCCGCCCCGGTGGCGTTCCGGATGGCGGGCCTGGCGCCGGCCGACGTCGACGTCTACACGTGCTACGACCCGTTCACGATCCACACGGTCATGCAGATCGAGGACAGCGGCTTCTGCGAGAAGGGCGGCGGGGGCGAGTTCGTGGCCGGCGACGCCCTGCACTTCGACGCCGGCCGGCTCCCGACCAACACCCACGGGGGGCTGCTCTCCCACGCCTACGTGCTCGGCATCGCCCACGTCGTCGAGGTGGTCCGCCAGCTGCGGGGCGAGGCGGCGGCGCAGGTCCCCGACGCGACCGTCGGCGTCTACGGCGGGTACACCGGGCCGCAGGCGGCGACGCTGATCCTGCGGCGAGGCTGAGGATGCGACCCGAGTTCCCGCTGCCCGACACGACCTGGGCGCCGACGGCCGAGTTCTGGGCCGGCGCGGCGCGCCACGAGCTCCGCATCCCGCACTGCGGGCGGTGCGGCCGGGCCTGCTGGTACCCGCGGGAGCGGTGCCGCGACTGCGGCGGCTCGAGCTTCACGTGGCGCACCATGAGCGGTCGCGGGACCCTGTTCTCGTGGGTGGTGGTCACGCACGCGTTCCTGCCGCACTTCGGCGACCTGGTGCCGTTCGTGCCCGGGCTCGTCGCGCTCGACGAGGACCCGGCGGTGCGCGTCGCCACCCGGGTCGTGGACGTCGACCCCGACGCCCTCGCCTTCGACCTGCCCGTGCAGGTCACGTTCCGCCCGATCAGCTTCGCCGGGGTCGAGGGCTCGGTCACCGCCCCGCTGTTCGTGCCGGCATGAGCGACCGCCGACCCGACACCTTCGTCCCGGTCGACGGGTTCTGGTGGGTGACGAACGCGGGCGGGATCGCGCTCACCGGCGTCCTCGCGGCGGCGACCGGGCGGCGGGGGCTCCGGTGGCTGTTCTGGGGCGCGGTCGCCACCCACGCCGTCGAGGCCGCGTACACGTACCGGGCGGCGCGGCGAGCCGGCTTCGGCCGGCGCGCCCCGCGGTGGGCGCTCCAGACGCTCGGCGTCGGGTTGCCGTCGCTGCGGGCGCTGCGGGCCGCCCGGCTGGAGGCCGAGGCTCAGTAGCCGGCGTCGACGTCGACGACGCCCTCGAGCGGCTCCCCGGCGCGATACCGCCGCAGGTTGTCGATGAACGTCGCCACCAGCAGCTCGCTGGCGCCGGGCATGCTCCAGGAGATGTGCGGGCTCAATCGGACCTGGGGGTGCGAGTACATCCAGTGGCCGTCGGGCAGGGGCTCGGGCGACACCGCGTCGAGCGAGGCCATCGCCACCTGGCCTCGATCGAGCGCGGCGCGCAGCGCGTCCTGGTCGACGAGCGAGCCCCGGGCGATGTTCACGAGGTGCACCCCGGGCTTCACCGCCGCGAACGCGGCCTCGTCGAGCAGGTGATGGGTCTCCGGCGTCGCCGGCGCGGTGAGGACCAGGTGGTCGGCGACGGCCAGGACCTCGGCGAGCGATCCGGCCGCCTCGACGCCGGGTACCGGCGACCGACGGTCGGTGCGACGCCGGGCCACGATCCGCATCTCGAAGGGCCGGGCTCGCGCCGCGACCGCGGCGCCGATGCCTCCGAGCCCGACGAGGCCGAGCGTCCGGCCGGCGAGGCCGCCGAGCTCGGCGGCGTGCCACTGGGCCGGGCCCTCGGTGATCCAGGCCTCGGGGAGGCGCTTCTCGAAGGCGAGCAGCTGGGCCAGCACCCACTCGGCGATCGGCACCGCGCTGGCGCCGCGCGAGCAGGTCAGGGTCCGCTCCCCCACCAGCGCCAGCGGGAAGCGGTCGACGCCGGTGCCCATGGTGTGGATCCAGCGGACACCGCGGCTGAGCACGTGCTCGAGGTTCGGCAGGTCCCACGGGATCGTGAAGAGCACCTCGCCGTCGACGCCCGGCTCGAGCTCGCCGTCGCCGGGGATCTCGAGGACCTCGACCCCGGGGACGGCCTGTCGCACCTGGTCGGCGACCGGGCCGCGGACGTGGCTCAGGATCCGCGTCACGGCAGCTCCGGCCAGAGCGCGCCGGCGGTGCCCGAGAGGACGCGGGCGCGATCGTCGTCGCCGAGCTTCGACGCCGCGTGCCGCGCGTAGTCGGCCAGCTCGACGTACGGACGGTCGTGGGTCTGGCTGTAGTCCGAGCCCCACATGAGGCGCCGGGCGCCGAAGCGGGCCACGAGCTCGGGGAGCAGCTCCCGCACGTCGCCGTGGCCGGCGGCGGCGTCGAGGGCGATCGTCGACACCTTCAGGGCCACGTTCGGGAACGGGACCAGCGCCAGGAGATCGTCGGGCAGGCCGCGCGCGAAGTCGGCGAAGCCGCAGTGGTCGAGCGCGAGCGGGAGCGACGGCAGCCGCGGCAGCGCGTCGACGAGCGCCGGCAGGTGCTCGGCGAGCAGGGTCACGACCACCGGCACCCGCTGCGCGGCCGCCACCGACCAGACGGCGCGGGGCTCGGCGACCCCGCCGTCGTGGATCGCGACCCAGCGCAGCCCGCGCGCGCCCGCGCGCAGCAGCTGCTCCGCCGCCCCCGCGGGGTCTGCGCCGGCCAGGTCGACGCACGCGACGGCGGTGCAGCGGCCCAACGCGCTCGCCGCGGCGTCGAGCGTGTAGCGGTTGTCGAACCGGTAGGCGCTGATGGCCTGCACGAGCACGGCGGCGCGCACGGCGGCGTCGTCGAGGAGCCCGAGGAGGCGCTCGATCGAGCACGGGTCCTCCCGGTACCAGGGGGCGGTGACGCCGCTCGGGTCGAGCGGGTAGCGCGCCTCGTCGTCGGAGACGACGTGCACGTGCGTGTCGACGAGCGGCACGGTCACGGCGGCGCCGTCACGGTCGGAACCCGTCGAGCATGCGGTCGAGGTCGCCGCGCCCGGCCGGGAAGGGCGTCCACGGGCCGTCGGCCATGATCGTGTCCCAGTGGCTGCGCACGGACTCGGGCGTGAGCGGCCGGCCCCGCCACCCGTCGTTGACGGCGACGGTGACACGCCCGACGTAGCCGCCGCCGACGCTGAAGCACTCGCCGGTCACGGTGCAGCGCTCGTGCACGAGCCACGCCACGACCGGGGCGACCTCGTCGACCGAGAGCCAGTCGTGGAGGGCCGGGGACGCCGGGATGGGCCCGAAGCCGCCGGGTCGGGTCTTGGCGCACGGCGCCACGACGTTCACCGTGATGCCGTGCTCGGCGCCCTCGAGGGCGAGCGCCCGAGTGAAGCCGACGACGCCGAGCTTGGTCGCGGCGTAGCCGGTCATGTGCGGGACGCCCCAGAGCCCGGCACCGGAGGACAGGTTCAGCACCCGTCCGGAGCCGGCGGTGACGAGGGTCGGCCAGGCCGCCCGCGTGACGTGGAACGCCCCGCCCAGCTGCGACGACAGCTCGTCGTCGAGCAGCCGCGGGCCGTAGTCCGCGAACGGGGCCTGCCGCACCACGCCGGCGTTGTTGACGACGACGTCGAGCCGGCCGAAGGTGTCGAGCGCGGTCTGGACGATCGCGGCGGCGCCCTCCGGCGTCGTCACGCTGTCGGTGCTGAGCGCCGCCGCCCCGCCGGCGGCTCGGATCTCCGCGACGACGTCCTCGGCCGGGTTGCGGCTCGGGGGGTCACCGGTCCCGTCGGTGTCGCTGATCGCCACGCCGAGGTCGTTGACGACGACCTGGGCGCCCCGCGACGCCAAGAGGAGGGCGTAGGCGCGGCCGAGGTTGCGCCCCGCCCCGGTCACCACCGCCACCCGGTCGTCCCAACGCAGCTCGGTGCTCAGCGCAGCGTGTCCGGGATGTGCTCGAGGCGGTAGAGCGCCTTGCAGTTTCCGTGGAGCATCTGGCGCACCTCGTCGGCGGGAAGGCCGCGGAAGTCGCGCTCGATCGTCACCCGGTTGTTCGGCCAGTCCGTGCCCGTGTGCGGGTAGTCCGTCGACCAGAGCAGGTGGTCGAGGTTCATGCGGTGGCGGAGCTCGATCCCGACGGTGTCGATCATGAACGTGGCCCAGAAGTTCCGGTGGAAGATCCGGCTCGGCATGGTCCGCATCTGCTCGACGCCGCCCGTGAACCACCGGTAGCGCAGGAACATGTCGTCCACCTGCTCGAGCAGCGTCGGGATCCAGCCGATGTTCGCCTCGACGAGCAGCAGCTTCAGCTCGGTGAACCGCTCGAAGATCCCGGAGAAGATCAGGTCGCAGACCACGGGGATGGTGTGGGCGCCGGCCTTGCTGGCGCCGGCGACGCCCATGAACGCCAGGGTGTCGAGCGGCGGCGGCTGGCCGCTGTGCCCCTTCAGGAAGCTGCCGATGTGGACCGCGACCGGGAGGTCGGCGTCCTGCGCGAAGGACCAGAACCGGTCGTCCTCGGACGACGCGTCCAGGGTGCCGTTCGGGAAGGAGGAGACCACGACGCCCCGGTGGCCGAGCCCGAGGGCCCGCTCGGTCTCGGCGATGGCGTCGTCGACCCCGGTGGTGGGCAGGATCGCCTGCCCGATGAGCCGACCGTCCGACGCGTCGCAGAACTCGGCCAGCCAGTCGTTGTACGCGCGCACGCAGGCCCGCTGCAGCTCGGGCTCGGCCCCGTACACCTTGGCGCCGGACAGGGTCACGCTCGGGTAGAGGACCTGGGCGTAGATGCCGTCGGCGTCGAGGTCGGCGAGCCGGGCCTTGGCGTCGAACGACCCGGGTCGCATCGCCTCGTAGGTCATCCCGGCGGGTCGGTACTGGAGGTACGAGAGGCCGGCGGTGGCGGTGAGCCCGACCGGGCGCATGCTCTTGCCGTCGTCGAACGACCACACGTCGCCGTCGCCGACCCGGACGACCTTCGGTGCCCGGTCGCGCAGCCGGGACGGGACTCGGGTCTGCCAGGTGTCGGGCGGCTCGTTGACGTGGGCGTCGGCGTCGATGATCGGGTAGTCGATGCTCGCCACGTCCATGAACGGCCCGGCCACGCCGGCCACGCTCGCGCTTGGCGCTCGCGCCCGCAACCGCAGGTGCCCCCGAGAACCGGCGGTCGCGGCGGGCCGTCGGCGCCTGGACGCGGAGCCGGCGGTCAGGCGGGGGCGAGCGTGCGGTCGGGCTGCGCCACGCGGTAGAGGGCGGCGGCGTTGTCCCAGAGGATGCGGCGGCGCACGTCGTCGGGCTGGCCGGCCAGGCCGGCCTCGATCTTCTCGCGCACGTTGCCGTACAGGCAGATCGGGTGCGGGTAGTCGGTCTCGAAGAGGAGCCGGTCGGCGCCGACGGCGTCGATGACGCCGGCGACGGTGCGCTCCTCGAAGAACCAGCAGCCGTAGACCTGACGGCGGAAGTAGTCGCTCGGCTTCATCTCGAAGTAGGGCCGCTCGAGCCACACCTTGCCGTCCTCGAAGGCGTAGTCGGCGGCGTCGAGGATGAACGGGATGAACCCGATGCCGCTCTCGACCGACACGAACCGCAGCCGGGGGTACCGGGCCAGCACCCCCGACATCAGCAGGTCGACGATCTGGGTACCGTTGTCGAGGAACAGCTGGACCGAGGTGCTCACCCGCGTCGCGCCGACGCCGTGGGCCTTGATGCGGGCCGGGGCGAAGCCGCTCTCGAAGTCGCCGCTGCCGATGTGGAACGAGATGGGCAGGTCGAGGTCCTGGACCGCGGCCCAGAACGGGTCCCAGTGGTGGTCGCCGAGGTACGGGAGGTGGTAGCGCTGGGGCTCGCCGGTGAAGAGCACGCCTCGGTGCCCGAGGTCGGCGCACCGGCGGACCTCGTCGACGGCGGCGTCGACGTCCCAGAACGGGGTGGCCGAGATCGCCAGGAGCCGACGCGAGTCGGCGGCGCACCACTCGATGAGGAAGTCGTTGTAGGCCCGCACGCACGCCAGCATCAGCTCGGGGTCCTCGAGGGCCAGGAACTGCTGGTTGCCGAAGCCGGCCACGTTCGGGTACAGCACCTGGGCCCACGCCCCGATCGAGTCCAGGTAGTCGAGGCGAGCGGGGGCCTGCCACGCCGCCGGGGGCACCTCGTCCATGTTCTTGGGACCGGCGGGGAACGGCTCCGGCCACCCGGCCACGGCGGTGAACCCGACCGGCACCAACGGCGTGCTGTCGGCGACGTGCCAGACGTCCCGGCCGCTGGCGTCCCGCTCGAGACGCGGCCCGCGCTCCCGGAGGCGCGGCGGGAGGCGCGCCGTCCACACGTCGGCGGGCTCGGTCACGTGCGCGTCGACGTCGATGACCCACTCGTGGCCCGTCATCGGTCCTCCCGTCGGCGAGCTCGTGCGCCCGACCGTACCCGGCGGCCCGGACCCTCGACTAGAACATGACGGTTCCGGAGCGGAGGGAGAGCGATGGCCGGCCCGCCTGAGGTTCGAGAGCTGGCCCACGGCCTGCAGTTCCCGGAGGGGCCGGTGGCGCGTCCCGACGGCACCGCGCTTGTGGTGGAGATCCGGCGGGGCACGCTGAGCCGCGTCGGCGCCGACGGCACGGTGGACGTGGTGGCCGAGCTCGGCGGTGGCCCGAACGGCGCCGCCATCGGACCCGACGGGGCCTGCTACGTGGTGAACAACGGCGGGTTCTCGTGGACGACGGTCGGCGAGCTCACGATCCCGGTCGATCTCGCGACGGGCTCGAATCAGCCCGCGGGCTTCGAGGGCGGATGGGTCGAGCGCGTCGACCTCGCCACCGGCGAGCACCGCCAGCTCTACCGCGACTGCGACGGCCACGAGTTCCGGAGCCCGAACGACATCGTGTTCGACGCCGCCGGCGGCTTCTGGTTCACGGACCTCGGCAAGACCCGCCCCCGCGACCTCGACAAGGGCGGGCTGTACTACGCGGCCCCGGACGGGACCTCGGTGACGTGCGCCGCGTACGGGCTGTTCGGCGCGAACGGGGTGGGGCTGGCCCCCGCCGGCGACCGGGTCTACGTCGCCGAGAGCTACACCGGGCGGCTCTGGGCCTGGGACCTCGAGGCCCCGGGACGAGTCAAGCCGGGGGGCGGCGGGCCCGGCGGCGGCCGCTGCCTCGTCGCCACCACCGGCCACTTCGATTCCCTCGCCGTCGAGGAGGACGGGACCGTGGTCGTCGCGGCGATCACGCACGGGCTCTGCGTCGTCCGCCCCGACACCAGCTACGAGTACCTCGAGATGCCCGACGCGTTCACGACCAACATCTGCTTCGCGGGCGACGACCGGCGCACCGCGCTCGTCACCCTGTCGGGCAGCGGTCGGCTCGTCGCCCTCGACTGGCCCCGGCCCGGACTCGCGCTCGCCGACTCGTGACGTCGATCGCCGAGTTCGTCCGCGCCCGGGCGAGTGACGGCGACCGCGTCGCGCTGCGATTCGAGGATCAGGCCTGGACCTGGGCGGAGTACGTGCGCGCGTGCGCGCAGCGCGCCGCCTACCTCGACGAGACCCTCGACCCGGGTCGTCCCCCGCACGTCGGGGTGCTGCTCGACAACGTGCCCGAGTTCCCACGCTGGCTCGGTGCGGCCGCGCTGGCGGGCGACGTGATCGTGGGCGTCAACCCGACCCGCCGTGGTGCCGAGCTCGCCCGCGACGTGGCGCACGCCGACTGCCAGCTCCTCGTGACCGAGCGGCGCTACCTCGACCTGCTGGACGGCCTCGACCTCGGCCTCGGGCCCGACCGGATCCTCGTCGCCGAGGAGCTCGAGGCGCCGCTCGCGCCCCACCGGGACGCGCCGCTCACGGAGCACCCGGTCGACGAGCACGGCATCTACCTGCTGCTGTTCACCTCCGGGACGAGCGGGGCGCCGAAGGCCTGCATCCTCTCGCAGGGCCGCCTGGCGTCGATGAGCGGACGCCTCGCCGAGATGATGCGCTTCTCGGCCGACGACGTCCTCTACCAGGCCATGCCGCTCTTCCACTCGAACGCCATCATCACCGGCTTCGCGCCGTGGCTGATCAGCGGGGCCACGTGTGCGCTCCGTCGCAAGTTCTCGGCCTCCGGGTTCCTGCCCGACGTCCGCCGGTACGGGGTCACGTACTTCAACTACGTGGGCAAGCCGCTCTCGTACATCCTCGCCACGCCCGAGCAGGCGGACGACGCCGACAACCCGCTCACCCGCGTGTTCGGGAACGAGGCCGCCGACCTCGACATCGAGCGGTTCTCGAAGCGCTTCGGGGTCCCCGTCATCGACGGCTACGGCTCCACCGAGGGGGGCGCCAACATCAACCGCACGCCCGACATGCCGAGGGGCGCGCTCGGCGTGGGTCCCGACGGCACCGTGATCCTCGACCCCGTCACCGGCGAGGAGCGCCCCCCAGCCCGCTTCGACGACCAGGGCCACCTCGTGAACCCGGACGAGGCGATCGGCGAGATCGTGAACAAGAAGGGCGCGGCCACGTTCGAGGGCTACTACAAGAACGACGAGGCGAACGCCACGCGGGTCCGGGACGGGTACTACTGGACCGGAGACCTCGGCTATCGCGACGAGCGGGGCTACTTCTACTTCGCCGGACGCGACTTCGAGTGGCTCCGTGTCGACGGCGAGAACTTCGCCGCCGCGCCGGTCGAGCGGGTCCTGGCCCGACACCCCGACGTCGTGCTGGCGGCGGTCTACGCCGTCCCCGACGAGGAGGTCGGGGACCAGGTCATGGCGGCGCTGCACCTCCGACCCGGGGCGACGTTCGACCCCGGCGGCTTCGACCGCTTCCTGGCCGCCCAGGCCGACCTCGGCACGAAGTGGTCACCGCGCTACGTGCGGGTGACGCCCGCGCTCCCGGTGACCGAGACCCAGAAGGTCCTGAAGCGGGTCCTACGCCGGCAGCGGTGGGACGTCGACGACCCGGTCTTCTGGCGCCCCCGTCGGGGCGAGCCGCTGCGCCGGATGACCGCTCGGGACCGCGACGACCTCCGGGCCCGCTTCGAGGCCCGCCAGCGGCTCGACCAGCTCGACCGGGCCTGAGGCGCCTCGCCGGCCACCGGGTTAGGTTCGCCCATGGCCCCCGACCGTGATGCGGCCGGCCTGCTCGCCGGTCGAGTCGCCGTCGTGACCGGCGCCGGGCGGGGCATCGGCCGCGCCGAGGCGCGACGCCTGGCCGGGTACGGGGCGCGGGTGGTCGTCAACGACCTCGGGGTGGCCACCGACGGGAGCGAGACCGGCGAGGATCCCGCCGACCAGGTCGTGGCCGAGATCGCCGGCGGCGGCGGCGAGGCGGTCGCCGACCGCCACGACGTGGCGTCGACCGACGGTGGCGAGGCGCTCGTCCGACGCGCGCTCGACACGTGGGGTCGCCTCGACATCGTGGTCAACAACGCCGGCTTCGGCCGTCCCCGCATGGCGTTCAACCTGAGCGCCGACGAGTGGGACGACGTGATCCGGGTCCACCTGCGGGGGACCTTCGCCGTGACCGCGCCCGCGTCGCGATGGTGGCGGAGCGAGCACAAGGCGGGCCGGGGCGGGTACGGCCGGCTCGTCAACACGTCGACCGGGCTGCTCCTCTACGGCGGCGCCGGCCAGTCGAACTACGTGGCGGCCAAGGCCGGCGTGCTCGCGTTCACCGAGGCGGTCGCGACCGAGCTGGCCCCGTACGGCGTCACCGCCAACACGATCATGCCCTCGGCCCGGACCCGGCTGGCGGCGATCGGCTGGCGGATCGACCGGAACGCCGAGCGGTCCGCCGAGGCGTTCGACCCCACCGATCCCATCCACGTGGCCGAGCTCGTCTGCTACCTCGCCTCCCCGGCGGCGAGCTGGATCAACGGGCAGTGCTTCCAGGTCCGGGGCGGGACGCTCGAGCACGTGCAGACCTGGGCCGTGCGGGATCAGCTCGAGCGTCACGACCGCGGCTGGACCGCCCCGGACCTCGCCGCCGAGGTCCCCCGGCTCTTCGGGGCCGGGGCCAAGCGCTCCGACCCGCCGCCGGCGGCGTGGCGGGAGCAGTATCACGAGCGCGGCGCGGCGTCGACCGCGCCGACCGACTGAGGAGGCAGCCATGGAGATCCTCACGCTGCTCGAGCAGGCCCGCGACACCGTGAACGTGCGTCGCGTGTACGCCGAGCCGATCGAACGAGACGGGACGACCGTGATCCCGGCCGCCGCGGTGCAAGGCGGCGGGGGCGGCGGCGAGGGCGGCGGGCAGGACGGCGAGGGCGGCCCGGAAGGTCATGGCGCCGGCGGAGGATGGGGGGCTCGGGCTCGTCCGGTCGGCGCGTACGTGATCCGCGGCAACGAGGTCACGTGGCAGCCGGCGATCGACGTCAGCCGGATCGTCCTCGGCGGTCAGGTCGTCGCCGTCGTGGCGCTGCTCACCCTGCGCACGTGGCTGCGCCGCCGTCGCTGAGGGGACGCCCCGCGGCGCGTCGCGCGTCGTCCAATAGGGTGCCGGCGTGGACGGCTGGCCGGTGTTCGACGCCGACTCGCACTTCATGGAGCCGGAGGACCTCTGGCGCGAGCGCCTGCCCGTCGAGCTCCGAGAGCGGGCCCCGTTCGGGTCCGAGGACCGCGGCGCCGTCGTCGTCGACCGCGACCGGCGCTTCCCGACCGTGCGCTGGCGCAGCCGCGCCGGGGGCCTGGCGTCGCTGAACCGGGAGTGGTCCGACACCTACCGGCGCTACTCGTCGCGGGGCTGGGACCCCGAGGCCTACGTGCTCGCGATGGACGACCAGGGCATCGACGCCATGGCCCTCTACCCGAGCCGGGGGCTCATGCAGGTGGCGGCGTGGGGCCTGGACCCCGCCCTGGCCGCGGCCATCGTGCGCGCCTACAACGACTGGGCGGCGTCGTTCGTCGCCGCGGTCCCGGACCGCCTGCACGGCGTGGGGCAGCTCGACCTGCGCGACGTCGACCGGGCCATCGCCGAGGCTCGCCGCTGCGTGGCCGAGCACGGGTACCGCGCCTTCTTCGTCCTGCCCGAGCCGCCGCTCCCCGGGGTCACGCTCGAGCGTCCGTACTACGACCCGCTGTGGTCCGCGCTCGAGGACCTGGGCGTGGCGCTGGCGCTCCACAACGTGGCCGGCACCGGGCTCGGGCAGCTGGGCGCGGACCGGTTCGGCGAGTGGGCGCTGCCCCGCATCGCGGCCGCGTTCCCGCTGGAGGCGCAGCTCACCCTCTTCTCCTTCCTCGTCGGGGGGATCTGCGACCGCCACCCCCGGCTGCGGGTCGTCGTGCTCGAGTCGGGGGCGGGGTGGCTGCCGTTCTGGCTCTGGTGGCTCGACGAGCTCTACGAGCGGTACGTCGGGCTCGACTGCGACGAGCTCTCCGCCCCCCCGAGCGACCTGTTCCGGCGGCAGTGCTTCGTGTCCGCCGAGATCGAGGAGCCGGGCCTGCGCGGCGTCCTCGACGCCCTCGGCGTCGACTGCGTCGTCACCGCGTCGGACTTCCCCCACCCGGAGGGGTCGTTCCCGGACGGGGTCCGGGAGTTCGTGGCGCGCGGCGACCTCGCCGACGACGAGAAGCGCCGGATCCTGTGGGAGAACCCGCGCCGCCTCTACGGGCTCGGGTAGTCAGCCGAAGCGGACCGGGAGCGCGCGCGGCGCCCGGAAGGTGAGGCCCGTGATCGCCGGCGCGGGCGCGTCGGGGTCGAGCCGCACGTCCGGGAGCCGGTCCAGCACCGCGTTGATGGCGACCGTCGTCTCCATGCGGGCCAGGTGCATGCCGAGGCACATGTGCGGGCCGAAGGCGAAGGCCAGGTGCTGCTTCGGGTCTCGGAGCAGGTCGAAGTCGTCGGGGTGGTCCCAGCGGGCGGGGTCGCGGTTGGCGCCGCCGAGGCACACGTTGATCGGCGAGCCCGCCGGGATGAGGACGCCGTCGACCTCGACGTCGCGGGTGGCGGTGCGCCCGATCCCGGTGAGCGGCGGCTCCCACCGCAGCCCCTCCTCGATCGCCGGGGCCATCAACGACCGGTCGTCCCGGAGCCGGGCCAGCTGGTCGGGCCGGCTCAGCAGCCCGAACATCAGGTTGCTCGACGACCGGTAGGTGGTCTCGGCGCCCGCCGGCAGCAGCAGCCGGAGGAAGGCGATGATCTCCTCGTCGGTGAGCCGCTGGCCCTCGAGCTCGGCCTCGGCGAGGACGCTGATGACGTCGCCGCGGGGCTCCTGTCGGCGCTCCGCGATCACCGCCGCGAAGAAGTCGTAGAGCCACTGCGACGCCGTCAGGCCCCGCTCGATGTCGAAGCCGATGCTGATGAGCTCGACCGCCTTGCGGTGGAACTGCGGCAGCTCCTCCGCCGGCAGGCCCAGCATGCCGGCGATCACGTGGACCGGGAAGGGCCAGAACAGCTCGCGCACCAGGTCGGCCCGGCCGTCGTCGACGAAGGCGTCGATGAGGCCGTGCACGATCGGCCCCACGAGCTCGACCTCCCAGCGGTCCATCGCCTTGCGGGTGAACGCCTGCTGGATCAGCGACCGGTACTCGTGGTGCTCGGGCTCGTCCATCTCGAGGATCGAGTGCCCCATGACCAGGCCCATGCTGCTGGCGTAGCCGGACGACGAGAACGTTTCGCCGTCCTTCAGCACCGCCTGCACGGCCTCGAACGACAGCGGCGTGTACGGGACCGCGCCGTCGTCGAGGAACGCCGGGTCGATGAGCTCGTCGACCCCGAACCGACCGTGGAAGCTGCCCGCCCGCACCGGGCACTCGGCCCGCAGCTCGTGGAACACCGGGTACGGGTCGGTCACGGTCCCCGCGCCCGCGGCCTCGTCGAACACGGCGAAGGGGTCGTACTCCTCCCCGGACGTCGGGGCGGCCACGTCGCTCATGGGTCGTCTCCTGTCACTCGGGCGCTGGGACTCGACGGCTCGTCCCCCCGGGGGCGCGGCGCCCACACCGAGCCGGACCAGCCTGCCACGCGCGGCCGCCGGGGTTGTGCGAGCCTGGGCCGTGACCGGCTACCGGCACCTGTTCGAGCCGCTCACCGTCGGCCCGCTGACGCTGCGGAACCGGGTGCTGTGCGGCGCCCACTTCACGATGTTCACCGAGCCGAACCCGGTGTGGGGCGAGCCGGGCTTCTACGGCCGCCGGTACGGGCGCTACCTCGCCGAGCGGGCTCGCGGCGGCGTGGCCGCCGTCATCGCCGGCGAGACCGCGGTGGCGCCGAACACCGCCTACAAGATGCCGAACAACGCCAACGGGTGGGACCCCGCCTGCGTGCCGCACTACGAGGCCCTCACGGCCCAGGTCCACGAGCATGGCGCGCTGGCCTTCCTCCAGCTGACCCACAGCGGGGCGATGATGCTCGGGAACTGGTCGAAGCAGGTGGCGATCGGCCCGTCGCGCGTCCCCGACTACTTCGAGGCGCCGAAGCCCATGGACCGCCACGACATCCGCGAGATGATCGACTACCACGTCCGCTGCGCCCGCAACGCCGTCGCCGGCGGGTTCGACGGGATCGAGATCCAGAGCGCCCACGGCTACCTGCTGCACCAGTTCCTGTCGCCGAAGTTCAACGAGCGCACCGACGAGTACGGCGGCAGTCTGGAGAACCGGATGCGCTTCGGGGTCGAGGTGCTCGACGCGGTCCGGGCCGCGGTCGGCGACCGCGTCGCGGTGGGGATCCGCCTGGCCGGCGACGACGAGGAGGCCCACGGCCGGGGGCTGACCGCCGACGACGCCGCCGAGGTCGCGGCGCGCTACGAGGAGCTGGGGCTCGTCGACTACCTGAACGTCAGCGTCGGCGTCGGCGGCGTCGGGATGGTGCGCACGAACTACGCCCCCCACTGCCTCGGCGTGTACTCGGCCCACGCGGTGAAGAAGGCGGTGCGCGACACCCCGGTGTTCACGGTGCACCGGATCCTGACGCCGGAGGAGGCCGAGGGGATCCTCGATCGCCACGAGGCCGACGGCGTCACGCTGGTCCGGGCCCTCATCGCCGACCCGGAGTGGGTGAACAAGGCCCGCGACGGCCGCGACGCCGAGATCCGCCGCTGCACCGGGATCAACCAGTCGTGCTACGGGAACCTGCTGCAGTCGATGCCGATCAACTGCGTGCAGAACCCGGCCGTGGGCCGCGAGGACGAGCTCGGCGCGGGGACCCTGCGGCCGGCGGCGCGGGCTCGACGCGTCGTCGTCGTAGGCGGCGGACCCGCCGGCCTCGAGGCGGCGTGGGTCGCCGCCGCCCGCGGGCACACGGTGACGCTGCTCGAGCGGGCCCCGCAGCTCGGCGGGGCCATCCGCTGGGCCGAGCGGCTGCCGGGTCGGGCCGAGATCGCCGACCTCGCCGACTGGCGGATCGGTGAGTGCGAGCGTCGCGGCGTCGAGCTCCGCACCTCGATCGACGCCACCCCCGACGTGGTCCTCGCCCTCGACCCCGACGCGGTGGTGGTCGCCACCGGCGGGCGGGCCACGAAGGACGGCCGCTCGGCCTACCACCCGATGCCGGTGCCGGGGTCGGAGCAGGACTTCGTGCTCGACCACCTCGAGGCGCTGCGGCTCGCCGGCGAGGACCCCGAGCGCCTCGGCCACCGCGTCGTCGTGCTCGACGTCGTCGGGCACGTGCAGGGCGTGGGCCTCGCCGAGCTGCTGGCGACCCAGGGACGCGACACCACCGTGGTGTGCCCGCTGCCCGTGCTGCTGGCCTGCGACGGCGAGACCCAGGCCGCGATCCTCCCCCGCGCCGTGCAGGCCGGCGTGGCGTGGCGCCCGAACACGGCGCTGGCCGCGATCGGCGACCACGCCGTGACGCTCGTCGACGTGCTGGCCCGGGACCTGCAGACCACCCCCGACGTCGACACGGTCGTCATCTGCACGAACGGCGTCCCCAACACCGAGCTCGCGGCTGCGCTCGAGGGTCACGGCCCGGAGGTCGTGACGGTCGGCGACGCCGTCGCAGTGCGCCCGGTCGACCGCGCCGTGTACGACGGGCATCGGGCCGGTCGCAGCCTGTAGGCCGCACCGCCCGACCCGGCGCGCTACACGTGCGCGCCCCCGCCGACCGTGATCGCCTGCCCGCTCACGAAGCTGGCGGCGCGGCTGGCGAGGAAGACGACGACCGACGCCGTCTCGTCGGGGCGCTGCAACCGCCCGAGCGGGATCGTGGCCGCGACCCAGTCGTCGAGGGTGCCGAGCCGGCGGGCCGCGCCGCGCTCGAGGCCCGGGTTCCCGCCGCCGGCCGTCGGGGAAACGCCGAGCGGGCACACCGCGTTGGCCCGGACGCCGTGCGGCGCCAGCTCGGTGGCGAGGACCTCGGTCAGGCGCAGCACCCCGCCCCGGGCGGCCGAGAAGGCCCCGAACCCCGGCTCGCCATGCACACCCGCCGAGGACGACAGGTTGACGATGGCGCCGCCGTCGCCCTGGTCGATCATGCGCAGCGCGCACGCCCGGGCGCCGAGCCAGACCGTGGTCAGGTTGGCGTCGAGCGCGGCGGTCCACGACGCGGGAGCGAGGCGCACGAGCGAGCCGTTCCCGAGGTCGGGCCCGGTGCCGCCGGAGAGGTTGCAGCACACGTCGACGCGTCCGAGCGCCGTGACGGTGGCTGCGACCGACGCGTCGACCGCCTCCGGGTCGGTGAGGTCGACCGGCAGCGCCAGGGCTCGACGCCCCTCGCGTTCGACCGCCTCGGCTGTGGCGTCGAGCGCGGCGCGGCTCACCCGGTAGGAGTCGTCGTCGGTCGGGGTGGGGGTCACGACGTCGACGCAGGCCACGTCGGCGCCGAGCCGGGCCAGCTGCACGGCGGTCGCCCGTCCGATGTGGGGCCGCCGGGCGGCGCCGGCCACCCAGGCGACCTGGCCCGAGAAGTCGGTCACGGGGGCGCGAGCCGCTCGAAGATGGTCTCGACCTGCCGTTCGCCGTCTCGGGTCTGGCCGCCGACCTCGAGGAAGCGCTCCATGCGCCGGGCCGCCTCGGGGTCGAGGCGGGTCTCGTGGAACCCGGCGCCCTCGACGACGAGCCCCGGGGTCGGGTCGGGCAGCGCGGCGTCCACGGCGCGCTTCGCCGCCGCCACCGCCGCCGGGGGCATGGCCGCGATCCGGGCGGCCAGGCCCCGGACGAAGCCTTCGATCTCGTCGTCGCCGAGCACCCGGTTGACGTACCCGATCGCCGCCGCCTCGTCGCCCGTGACGTCGGCGCAGCCGAGCACGATCTCGAGGGCGCGGGCCCGGCCCACGAGACCCGTGAGCCGCTGGGTGCCGCCGGCGCCGGGGATGATCCCGAGCGCGACCTCGGGCTGGGCGAGGCGGGCATCGGGCGTCGCGAACCGCAGGTCGCAGGCCAGCGCGATCTCCGACCCGCCGCCGCGTGCGATGCCCCGGACCAGCGCCATCGACACCTTCGGCGCCAGCCGGAGCTGCTCGAGGAGCCGGTTGATCGGCGCCGGCCGGTCGGAGACGGCGGTGGCCTCCGGCGGCATGGCTCGGATCATCTCCACGTCGGCGTGGGCGATGAAGTACTCGTCGTCCGCGCTCGTGAGCACGAGCACCCGGATCCCGTCGTCGGCCTGGAACCGTTCGATCAGCGCGACGAGATCGCCGGTGAGGGCGCCGTCCCACAGGTTCATCGGCGGGTGGTCGATGGTCGCCCACAGGACACCGTCGTCGCTCGTGGCGCGGATCGCCAGCGGCTCGGGGCTCACGGCCGCCGAGACTAGGCCCGGAGCCCGCCGCGCCATCCAGGACACCGCGTCGGCTGCGCTCGGCGACTCGCGAACCTCATCGTCAGCGAGGCGCTGCCCCTCGCGGAGGTGGCGGCGCCGCGCTACGCGACGGCGCGCTTCGACCGGAAGTGCGGGATGACGTGCTCGCCCCACTGCCGGATGGTCTCGAGGCACACCGACTGCGGGACGGTGCCCATCTGGATGAGGCACATGATCTCGTCGGCGCCGGCGTCCTCGAGCCGCTCCGCGAACGCGATCGCGTCCCGCCACGACCCGTAGGCGTGCTCGACCAGGTTGAACGTGGCCCCGCTGTTCGGTCGGACGGGGATCTTCGCCTCGTGGAGGTGAGCGATCATCCGATCGCGGGCCCGCTCGATCTCGGCCACCTGGTCCTGGTCCTCGTCACCGGCCTGCGGGGGCGGGCCGCCGCCGTACCAGTGCGCGATCGCCTCGGCGAAGAAGCGCTGGCCGCGCGCGCCGGCTTGGATCGCGGTGTCGACGTCGTCGAGCACGATCGTGGGGCAGAGGGCGGAGAAGTGGTCGTTCACGTCGGTGGACACGAACCGCTTCTTCGACCGGGTGGCGATCGTCTCGGTGTACCGGCGATGCAGGTCGGCCACGTCGTCGGGACCAGAGAAGCCGAGCACGAGCGCGCCGACGCCGTACTCGGCCGCCAGCGTGACCGTGTCGCTCTTCGTGCACGCCAGGAAGAGCGGCGGGTGCGGCAGCTGGACCGGGCGGGGCAGGATCGGGTGCTCGGCGACCTGCAGCTGCTCGCCGTGCCACTCGAAGCGCTCCGGGTCCTGCCACATCGAGCCGATCATCCGCAGCGCCTCCTCGACCTCGAGGTAGGTGCGGTCGGGGTCGACCCCCATCGCTGACATCTCCTGCAGGGTGGCGCCGCGCCCCGCGCCGAGGTCGAGCCGACCGTCCGAGAGGACGTCGAGCATCGCGGCCCGCTCGGCGACCCGGATCGGGTGGTTGTAGCGGAAGGGCATGCACACCACGCCGTGCCCGACCCGGATGCGCTCGGTGCGGGCGGCGACCCAGGTCAGGAAGACCTCGGGCGCGCTCATGTGCGCGTACCACTTCAGGCAGTGGTGCTCGACCGCCCAGACCCGGTCGAAGCCGGCCGCCTCGGCGGAGACCGCCTGCTCGACGCAGTCGCGGATGACCTGCCGCTCGTGGGCCACCGACGGATCGGCCATCTGGGCCTCGAAGATCATCGAGAACTGCACCCGCTCCCCTTCCTCTCTCTCCTTCTCTCTGGGCGCGCCGGGACGCCGCGAGCCCCGTCCGCCCGGCCGGGCCCGCCGGCCGGGCGTCCTGCCCCGGAGTAGATATGACTAATCGTCATATGTCAAGTCGGCATAGGCTGGCGGCGTGGACGACCTCCCGACCACGGCCTGGGCCGTCCTGGGGCTGCTGTCGTTCGGTCGGGAGCTCTCCGGCTACGAGCTGCGGAAGTGGGCCGACGCCTCGGTCCGCTTCTTCTACGGCAGCCCGGCCATGAGCCAGATCTACCGCGAGCTCCGCCGGCTCGAGGCCCGGGGCTACGCCGCCTCGCGGTCGGCGCCGCCCGAGGCGCCGCGGCGGAAGCGCCTCTACCGGATCACGCCGGCCGGGCTCGACGCGCTCGCCGGCTGGCTGCGGGAGGCCCCGGTGGAGGCGCCGGTGCTCAAGCACGGCGTCGCCCTCCGGGTGTGGCTCGGCCACCTGAGCGACCCGGCCACGCTCCGCCGCACGGTCGAGGAGCATCGCGACCTGGCCGCCCGCATGGTCACCGAGGTGGCGGAGGCCCGCGCCGTCGCCGAGCACGAGCCGACGTGGACCTACCCGGCGGTGATCGAGCGGTGGGGCGAGCGGTACTGGGCCGCCGAGCGTGACGCCGCCGAGGCGCTGCTCGTCGACCTCGACCGGGTCGCCGCCGGCGGGGCTACTGGCCGCCCGTCGCGGTGACGCCGCCGTCGACGACGACGGCGGCGCCGTGCACGTAGCGGCTCTCGTCGGAGAGGAGGAAGCGGACGACCGCGGCCACGTCGGCGGGCGCGCCGAGCCGGCCGAGGGGCACGTGGGCCTCGAGCGAGGCGCGGGCGGCGGTGTCGCCGATCGCCGGCGCCAGCATCGGCGTCTCGATGTAGCCCGGGCACACGGCGTTCACGCGCACGCCCTCGGGCCCGAGCCGGTGCGCGAGCGAGCGGGTCAAGCCGATCATCCCGTGCTTGGCCGCGGTGTACGAGGGGATGGCGCCGTGGCCCACGAGGCCCTCGATCGAGGAGATCCCGACGATCGCGGCTCCGGGACCCGCCCGTCGCAGCTCCGGCAGCACGGCGCGGACGACGAACGCGTAGGCGCGGAGGTGCGTGGCGAGGACCTGGTCCCAGCTGGCGACGTCGATCACGTCGTCGAGCGCGGCCTGTACGATGCCGGCGGCGTGCACCAGGCCACCGACCCGACCGAGCGCGGCGACGGTCGGCCCGACCGCGGCGGCGACGGCGTCGTCGTCGACGACGTCGAGCGTGACCGCGAGCGCGGCGACGCCGCGGTCGCGGCAGTGCTCGGCGACGCGCTCGGCGCTCGTCCCGTCGCGGTCCCAGACCCCGACGGGCCGGCCGACCTCGGCGAGCGCGGCGCAGATCCCGGCGCCGATCCCCGACCCGCCACCGGTCACGACCACCCCGTGGGCGGGCACCCCGAGCCGGTCGGCGGTCACGCCGCGCCGAGGATGAGGGCGCTCGTCGGCACCATCGTGCCCGCCGTCACGAGCACGTGCTCGACGTCGGCGGGCTGGTTGACGGAGGATCGACGGACGAGCCGCACCCCCTCGGCGATCCCGTTCATCCCGTGGATGTACGCCTCGCCGAGCTGACCGCCGTTGGTGTTGATGGGGAGGCGGCCCCCGAGCTCGATGTTCCCGTCCGCGACGAAGGATTTGGCCTCGCCGCGGCCGCAGAACCCGAACTCCTCGAGCTGGGGCAGCACCAGCGGCGTGAAGTGGTCGTAGATGATCGCGGCCTGGATGTCGTCCGGGCCGAGGCCGGTCGTGTTCCAGAGCTGGCGGGCGATGAGCCCCATCTCGGGCAGGCCCGTCATCGTCTCCCGGTAGTAACTGGTCATCATGTGCTGGTCCTCGCCAGCGCCCTGGGCCGCCGCCCGGACGATCACCGGCGGCTGCGGGAGGTCCCGGGCCCGCTCCGGGGTCGTGACCACCAGGGCCTGGGCGCCGTCGCTCTCCTGGCAGCAGTCGAGCAGGTGCAGCGGCTCGACGATCCAGCGCGACGCCTGGTGCTCCTCGAGGGTGATCGGCTGCTCGTAGAACCAGGCCGCGGGGTTCGTCGCCGCGTGCCGGCGGTCGGCGACCGCAACCCGCCCGAAGTCCGCGCTCGAGGCCGAGAACTCGTGGCAGTACCGCCGGGCGAACATCGCCACCCACTGCGCCGGCGTCAGCAGCCCGAACGGCGCGTACCACGCGAAGTGCGAGGACTCGGCGGTCGCGACCGCGGGCCGGTCCTGCACGCCGGACCCGAAGCGGCGACCGGACCGCTCGTTGAAGGCCCGGTAGCAGACGACGTAGTCGGCGACACCGGCGTTCACGGCCAGGACCGCCTGCTGGATGGTGCCGCACGCAGCCCCGCCGCCGTGGTGGACCCGGGAGAAGAAGGACAGCTCCCCGATGCCGAGGTTGCGGGCGATCTCGATCTCGGGGTTGGTGTCGGCGGTGAAGGTCACCATGCCGTCGACCTGGGACGGCGCCACCCCGGCGTCGGCGAGCGCGGCCTCGCAGGCCTCGACCGCCAGCCGCATCTCCGAGCGGCCCGAGTCCTTCGAGAACTCGGTGGCGCCGATCCCGACGATGGCGCCCGCGTCGCGCAGCCGGTTCGCCTCGGTCACGGCAGCAGCTCCACGGTGACCGTCCCGGTCACGTGGTCACCGAGGCGGTTGGCGCCGCGGAGCGCGACCTCGACGACGGCGCCGTCCTTCTTCGTGACCGTGCCCGTCATCGCCATCGTGTCGCCCGGGTAGTTCGGCGCCCCGAGCCGGATCTTCACCGAGCGGAGCACGGCGTCGGGCCCGGCCCAGTCGGT
>DASZJD010000030.1 GCA_035948415.1 Acidimicrobiia bacterium
GACGCCCAGCCGCTGGCCCTCGACGTCGCCACCCAGGTCCCCCACGGCGCCGTCCGCGGCTACGTCATGGGCGACCGGGGCGCGCACAACGAGCCGGCGTCGCCCGACGACATCGCCGCCATGGCGAAGATCGTCCGGGAGGGCGTGGAGGCGGGGGCGCTCGGCGTGTCGACGTCGCGGACCATCGCCCACCGGGCCATCGACGGGGAGCCGGTCCCCGGCACCTTCGCCGCCGAGGACGAGCTGTTCGCCCTGGGGCGCGCCCTCGCCGAGGCCGGCGCCGGCGTCTTCGAGCTGGCCCCCGCCGGCGTGATGGGCGAGGACCTCGCCGCCGCCGACCGCGAGATGGACTGGATGCGTCGCCTGGCGGCCGCCTTCGACCGCCCGGTCACCTTCGCGCTGCTGCAGCACGACCACGACCCCGGCCAGTGGCGGCGGATGCTCGACCTCGCCCTCGAGGCCCACGAGGACGGGGTGCCCGTCCGCCCCCAGGTCGCCGGCCGTCCGCTCGGCCTGCTCCTCGGCCTCCAGACCTTCCACCCGCTCCGGGACCGCCCGACCTACCGGCGGCTCGAGGCGCTGCCGCTCGACGAGAAGGTGGCGCGCCTCCGCGACCCGTCCGTGCGCGCGGCCGTGCTCGCCGAGGCGCCGCGGGCGCCGGCCGGGATCGAGGCGTACATCGGCCTCGGCCTCGACCGCATCTTCCGGCTCGGCGAGCCCCCCGACTACGAGCCCGCCGCCGAGGAGAGCGTCGCCGCCCTGGCCCGGCGGGAGGGTCGGGACCCGTGGGACCTCTTCTACGACCTGCTGCTCGAGAACGACGGCCACGAGCTCCTGCTCCGCCCGCTGCTCGGCTACTCGAACTTCACCCAGGACCCCATCCGGGAGATGGTGCTGCACCCCGCCACCGCCCTCGGGCTCGGCGACGGCGGCGCCCACGTCGGCGCCATCTGCGACGCCAGCATCGAGACGTACATGCTCACGCACTGGGTGCGCGACCGGACGCGGGGCGAGCGGCTGCCGATCGAGCTCGTCGTGCGGAAGATGACGAGCGACACCGCCGCCCTGTACGGCCTCCACGACCGCGGCACGATCGAGGTGGCCAAGAAGGCCGACCTGAACGTCATCGACCTGGACCGGCTCGTGCTCCACCGACCCGAGATGCACTACGACCTGCCCGCCGGCGCCCGCCGCCTGCTCCAGCGCGCCGACGGGTACCGGGCCACGCTCGTCAGCGGCCAGGTGATCCGGCGGGACGGCGTCGACACCGACGCGCGGCCGGGCGCGCTCGTCCGCGGCGGCCAGGCGGCCTGAGCGGTGGCCAAGTTCTCGGTCATCGCGACGATCACCGCCAAGCCAGGTCAGGGCGACGCCCTGGCGGCCGCGTTCGGCGACTTCCTCGAGCACGTCGAGGGCGAGCCCGGCACCGAGCACTACGTGCTGCACCGGTCGACGATGAAGCCCGACCTGTTCTTCGTGACCGAGCTCTACTCCGACCGGGCCGCGTTCGACGCCCACGCCGCCAGCGAGGGGTTCGCGGCCCTGACCGGGAAGCTCAGCCCCCTCATCGAGAGCGCCGACCTGCAGCTCGCCGAACCGGTCAGGGCGGTCGGCGTCGAGCTGTGACCGGCGGGCTCGACGTCCGGTCGGCGATCGAGCGCATCGTCTACGGCTACGCCGAGCGCGTCGACGCCGGCGACTTCGCGGGGCTGGCCGAGCTCTTCCGCCACGCGACCTACAAGGGGGGCGGGCCCGACGACCCCGGGGTCGTCGGCGCCGATGCCGTGCTCGCCATCCAGGAGCGCATGGTGCGCCGGTACCCCGACGGGACCCCTCGGACCAAGCACGTCACGACCAACCTGGTCATCGACGCCGACGAGGACGCCGGCGTCGCCACCGCCCGCTCGTACTTCACGGTGCTCCAGCAGGTCGACGACTTCCCGCTCCAAGCGGTGATCGCCGGCCGCTACCACGACCGCTTCGAGCGTGCCGACGGCGAGTGGCGGCTCACCGAGCGGGTCATCCTCTGCGACCTCATCGGGGACCTCAGCCGCCACCTCACGACCGACCCCTTCCGGACCTGAGGGTGCTGCGGGTCGAGGACGCCGAGCGGGTCCGGCTCGTGACCCTCGAGCGCCCCGAGGCTCGCAACGCCCTCGACACCGAGCACTACGAGGCCCTCGCCGACGCCCTCGACGAGGCCGCCGGTCGACCCGACCTGGCGGTCGTCGTCATCACCGGGACCGACGGGGCCTTCTGCGCCGGCCAGGACCTCGGCGAGATGGCCCGGCTCGGCGACCCCGCCACTCCGGCCGAGGCGCGGACCGGGCACGGCTTCCGTCGCTTCGTCGGCGTCCTCGAGTCGTTCCCGAAGCCGCTCGTCGCGGCGGTGAACGGCGTCGCCGTCGGCCTCGGGGTCACCATGCTCCCGTACTGCGACCTCGTCCTCGTGGCCGACGACGCCCGGCTCCGCACCCCGTTCGCGAGCCTCGGCGTCGTCCCCGAGGCCGGCGCCAGCTTCACCCTGCCCACCGCGATGGGACAGCAGGCGGCGGCGTCGGCGCTGCTCACCGGCGCCTGGCTCGACGCCGCGGCGGCGCGTGCGAGCGGGCTGGCGTGGCGCGTGTGCGCTCCCGACCGGCTGCTCGACGAGACACTCGACGTCGCCCGCGCCATGGCCCGGCTGCCGCTGGTGTCGCTGGTCGAGACGAAGCGGCTCCTCCGCACCGGGTGGGTGGAGGCGGCGCGCGCGGCGCGGACGCGGGAGGAGGCGGTCTTCGCGCGCCTCACCGGCGCGCCCGCCAACCGGGAGGCGATCGCCGCCTTCCTCGAGCGGCGCGAGCCCGACTTCGCCGACCTGCCGCCGGAGTAGGGTTCGAGCGTCCGGAACCGGGAGGAGGCGGCATGGCTTGGAAGGTCGTGGTCGACTTCGACGTCTGCGAGAGCAACGCCATCTGCATGGGCATCGCCCCCGAGGTCTTCGAGGTCCGCGACGACGACTTCCTCTACCTCCTCCAGGACGAGCCGCCCGATGACCTGCGCCCGAAGGTGGAGCAGGCCGTCCGCCAGTGCCCGAAGCAGGCCATCTCGATCGTCGAGGAGTAGCACCGCCGCGAGACCGCCGTCCCCCCACGGCCCCCGGTGACCGATCAGCCGAACATCGTCGACGGCCACGGGGCCGACGACGCGTTCCCGCCCGGGCCCGAGCTCGCCCGCGTCGTCGACGCCCTGCGGCGCGCCACCGACCTCGTGGTCCGGCCCGGCGCGCCACCGGGTGTCCTCGCCGATGCCGCCGACGACGTCGAACGCGCCGTCGAGCGGCTCGAAGGACCCACGCGGCCCTGGCGGGCGTCGCTGCCGGCGCGCCCGCGCGTCGGCCTCGGGCCCGACCAGTTCTTCCCGTTCAGCCCCATGATCGGCCGCTTCAGCCCGCTGGCGCCGCCGGTCCGCTGCGAGGTGCACGACGACGGCGGGGTCGTCGGCCGCGCCGTGCTCGGCGCCGCCTACGAGGGCCCGCCGGGCTGCGTGCACGGCGGGATCATCGCCGGGCTCTTCGACGAGGTGCTCGGCGTCGCCAACATCGCCGCCGGGGTCGGCGCCATGACCGGGACGCTCACCGTCGTGTACCGGAGCCCTACGCCGCTCTACGCCGAGCTGCGCCTCGAGGCCCGCACCGAGACGATCGAGCGGCGGAAGGTCCGGACCACGGGCACGCTCCGCGCCGGCGCCCGGCTCTGCGCCGAGGCCGAGGGCACGTTCGTCCTCGTCCCCCACGAGCGCTTCGTGGCGCACGCGCGCGAGCACGGCGCGCCGACGGCCCCGTGAGCGTCCGGCGGGTGGCCCTCGCCGGGCCGCTGAACTTCCGCGACCTCGGCGGGTACGACGCCGCCGACGGCCGGCGCGTCCAGTGGGGGCGCGTCTTCCGCAGCGATTCGCTGCACCACCTGACCGACCTCGACGGGGCCCGCCTCGGCGAGCTGGGCGTCCGGACCGCCCTCGAC
Organism: Acidimicrobiia bacterium; assembly: GCA_035948415.1. NCBI lineage: Bacteria > Bacillati > Actinomycetota > Acidimicrobiia > Acidimicrobiia bacterium. The sequence goes on from DASZJD010000030.1 coordinate 4,002, forward strand.
TTCCGCGCCCACGACGAGCTGGTCGAGGTCGGCATCGGACGGCTCGGCGGGCTCGACATCCGCCACGTGCACCTCCCGACGATCGACCGGGCCATGAACGTGCCGCGCCCGCCGGACTGGACGCCGCCGTCGTCGGCGGCGGCGGTGTACCTGACGATGATGGAGCACGGCGCCGGCGCGTACGCCGCCGCGCTCGCCGCGCTCGCCGACCCGGCGAACCTGCCGGCGGTCTTCTTCTGCATGGCCGGGAAGGACCGCACCGGCGTGTTCTCGGCCGTGCTGCTCGGCCTCCTCGGGGTCGCCGACGCCGACATCGTCGCCGACTACGCCCTGACCCACGAGGTCATCGACGAGCTCCACGCCCGCACCCGCGCCGTCCGCCCGGAGATCGACGAGGTGTGGAGCCGCCTGCCCCCGGAGATCCTCGGGGCGCACGCGGCCACGATGGAGGAGCTCCTGGTCCTGGTCCGGGAGCGCTGGGGGTCCCTCGCCGGCTACGTCGGCGACATCGGGGTCGACGCCGACACCGTCGCCCGGCTTCGCACCGGCCTCCTCGACTGACGCGGCCGCGGGCGTCCCGGGTGGGCGTGGGGTAGGTTCCGCGCGTGCCCCGCTTCGGCCTGCAGCTGCCGAACTTCACCTTCGGGGGGGCGACCGACGAGATCTTCCCCCGGGTGGCCGAGCTGGCCGCGGCCGGCGAGGACGCGGGCTTCGCGTCCGTCTGGGTGATGGACCACCTCTACCAGCTGCCCGCGCTCGGTGGCGCCGACCAGCCCATGCTCGAGGCGTACACGCTGCTCGGCGCGCTCGCAGCGCGCACGACCCGAGCCGAGCTCGGCACGCTCGTCACCGGCGTCACGTACCGCAACCCCGCGCTCGTGGCCAAGATCGTCACCACCCTCGACGTCATCTCGGGCGGGCGGGCCGTCCTCGGGATCGGCGCCGCCTGGCACGACGAGGAGCACGCCGGCCTCGGGTTCGAGTTCCCCGCGGACCGGGAGCGCCTCGACCGGCTCGAGGAGGCGGTGCAGATCTGCCGGGCCATGTTCACCGAGGAGGCCCCGAGCTTCGACGGCCGCTACTACCGGATCGAGCGGGCGCGGAACGTGCCGCGACCGGTTCGGCCCGGCGGCCCGCCGATCATGATCGGGGGCGGCGGCGAGAAGCGGACGCTGCGCCTCGTGGCCCGGTACGCCGACCGGTGCAACGTGTCGGGCGACCTCGCCACCGTCCGCCACAAGCTTGCGGTGCTCCGCGACCACTGCGTCAGCGTGGGCCGGGACCCAGCGTCGATCACCACCACCCGGCTCGGGTCGCTCTTCCTCGCCCCGACGCCGGCCGCGGCGGAGGAGACCCGCCAGATGATCACGAGCGCCGCCGGCGCTGACTTCGTCGCCAGCGCGACGATCGGCACCGAGGACGAGATCACCGAGCAGGTGGCGGCGATCCTCGACGCCGGGGTCCAGGAGCCGATCTTCAACCTGCCCTACGCCGACGTCGCCACCGTGCGTCGGGTCGGCGCCCTGCTCACCGAGCGGTTCCCGGCGTTGCGGTAGGGGCATGGACGCAGGCGAGCGCCGGGCGCGCGGCGAGGCGATGTACCGGGAGGTGCTGGGCCGTGAGCCGCCGGCCGCAGTCGACCCGTACACCGGCGCGGGTGTCCTCGACACCGTCTTCAGCGAGTTGTGGAGCCGGCCGGGCCTGTCGAGGAAGGAGCGCCGCCTCATCACGCTGACCTGCGCCGGCGCCGCGTCGGCGCCGGTCGCCATCGAGGGGCACCTCCGGGCTGCGCTCGACAGCGGCGACCTGACGGTCGAGGAGGTGCAGGAGTTCATCCTCCACTTCGCCTTCTACGCCGGGTGGCCGAAGGCGGCATCGATGCACCAGGTGCTCGAAGACCTGAGGGCCCGGTGACATCCAGCAGCGGGCCACGAGCGAGGTCACCACGGCGGCCCAAGCCGCCGGGTTGATCCACGGCGCCAGCTCGGCTCGCCGCCTCGCGAACGCTCCCGCGTCGGGCTTCCTGGACGAGACCGATCCTCGGGCCGCCGACGGACGAACGTCTTTGGGATCTACAACTAGTGACCCCGCCCCCGCGACACGTTTTCGCCGCCCCCCTGCCGGTGGCCGTGCCCGCTCGGCCCCGGTGATCCCGGTGGTCCTGCACCGGGCGAGTTCTCGGTCCCCGCCTCCGCCGATCCGCCGCCTGACCCTGCTGTCGTGGTGGTCACGCTGGCGGTCGTTGCGGAGGTGGTGGTGCTGACCGACGTCATCGGCTTGCCGCACGGCGAGTGGGCGGCCGTGCTCCTCGACGTCCCGCCCTTGGTGGCCCGCGCCACATAGCCGCCGTGGTTCGTCGGGTTGACGCCGCACTCTGGACCCCAGTATCGCAACGTGCCCGCTACATCGACGACCGTGTTCGCGGGCGACCCGCCACCGCCGATCGCGTCCCCCGTGCCGGCCGTCGTCGTGGTCGTGCCTGCGCCGGTCGAAGCAGTGGTCGGCGAGACGTTCCCCTCGACGCTGGCTGGGGGGCCAGCGACACTGGCAAGGGCCGCCGCCCCCGATCCGACGAGGGTCAAGCCCACCGCCACTACCGGCAGCCACTTCGGGATCGGTCTCATCGTCGCCTCCACTCCTGGGAGTCAGCTGCAGGGCACACCCGCCAGGCCTCGGTGGTGCCATCAGCCCGCAGCAGGGCGAACGTGACGCCCCGCCGTCGACGATGACGGGTCGGCTCCCGAGCGGAGCCTCCGCCCTCTTCACGCCACCGGCGGGTCGTCGCCTCGCCGGGGCCGACGGTGGAGTCTCCAAGCCGGTGTAACGCTCGAGACCGTCGACGACCCGGGCTGTCGGTCACGGGGGCGTGACCGACCGATCCCGTCGTGCGGCCGGGCGTCGCCGCGGCGGGCGAGCACGACAAGGTTGACGCCACCGGGCCGGGCACCGAGCGCAACGACGCGAGCGTGGCGGTCTCGAGCGGCCCGCGGGCGTGAGGAGCGCGGAGCGAGCCACTGGAACGGATGACCGACGCGAGCCGCGGAACCGCGCGTGCATGGCTGGCGAGCTCAGAGGTGGTTGGTGCGCCTACGAGGCCTCGAAGCACCCCCACGGCCCGTTGGTACGACGGGTCCGTGCACTCGATGACGAGGTCGTCGCTGGGGACGCGGTCGGTCGCGTGAAGATGCGGTGGTGGCACCAGGTGGCGGCGACGGGACGGTGTGTGCATCGCGTAGTGGAACGCTGGCGGCCGACGACCCGTTACAGGCCCAGGTCGACCTGCGCTGAGATCCCACGACCCCCGCCGCGCCTGCTCGGATGTGCCTCGCCTCCGTCACCGGCACCCGCCTGGTCCCGGGCCTGATCTGCCCGACGCTGTAACGCTGCGCCGGCGTCAGTCGTTGCTTGAATCGTGGGATGGAGCATCGCAGGGTCGAGCGTGCCGGCCGCGCCCTTCCTCCACCTGCGGGAGGAGCGACGGATGGCTCGCGGGCGCGCCGCCCCCAATTCGGGGCGACGCGCGCCAGGCGATGTTCGTCCTACCACCCCGGGCGGGCCAGCCTGGGATGAGGACCGAGCCGTGCGGCTGGGAGGGGACCTCGCCCCCGACCGGATCGCCCGTCGGTTCGTTTCGCCTGGTTCGGGCCGCCCCGTCAGCTCCAGCGGCTTCCCCCTTGGGCTTGACGGAGGCGGCCGGACCCGGCGCACATCGGCGGGGTCGCCCGCGGTTCGTGCGGCTGACCGCCACCTCGCTCCCGCGAACTGCGTTGGTCCGGTCCGCACCAGCGCGGCGTAGTCGACATGGTCGGCGAGCCACTGCCGCCGAGACCGGCTGGTCGCGCGACCAGGTCCGCCATGCGCCGTCGGCGGGTGACGCGCTTCTCCTCTCGGCGGAAGGATCAGCGGGGAGTGGCAGCGGTCGAGTTCGCGCTGGTCGTGCCGATCCTGCTGCTCGTCGTCTTTGGCATCATCGACTTCGGGATCGCGTTCGGCAACTACGAGAGTGTTCGGAGCGGAACGCGCGAGGCAGCTCGGCTCGGCGTCGTCAACGATCTGAGCAACGCGCCGGCGTGCACGATCAACGGCGCGACGATCACCCCGCCGCCGAATCCCACGACGAGCGCCGACGGCACGAACGCGCTCATCTGTAAGGCCAAGAACCGGATCGGGCTCGATTCGGGCAAGACCAAGGTCAGGGTCACGATCACGGGTCAGGCCGTCGGCGACAGTCTTCAGGTCTGCGCCTCGTTCCCGGTGACCGCGCTCACGGGGCTGACCGTGCCGTTCCTGTCGAACCAGACGCTCACGAGCAGCGTCACGATGCGCCTCGAGCAGGTGCCCGCGTTCAACAGCTACACCGAACCCGGGGTCGCGTGCTAGTCCGTCGACGCCGCCGCGGTGACGAGCGCGGCGCGGTCCTCGTCGTGGTGTGCCTGCTGTTGGTCGTGCTCCTCGCCATCGCAGGGCTGGCGGTCGACTTCGGGTACGCCTACGAGCAGCGTCGCCAGGTGCAGAACAGCGCCGACGCAGCTGCGCTCGGAGCCGCCCAGGACCTCCCCGACCTGGCCACGACCGAGGGCGACGCGAAGTCCCTGAGCTTGACGAACCTGCCCCACGGCAGCTTCGCGTGGCCGACCTGCACCGATTCGAGCAGTCTCGGGGTGAACGCAGCCGACACCGCGTGCGTCTCGTTCGACACCTCGTTCACCCGCGTCCGGGTTCGACTCCCGCAGCAGACCTTTCCGACCTTCTTCGGCCGAATGATCGGGGTCAACTCGACGTCGACGTGGGCGGCCGCGACGGCCCGGGTCGTCGGTGCCGGCTTCGCGTCCATCGTGCCGTTCGCGCTGTTCTCGGGGTTCACCGCGGGCCTGGCGTGCATGAAGCAGGGGCCGAGCGGCCACCGCATCGCGACGTGTGACGACCCGACCACCGGGAACTTCAACTTGCTCGACATCACCCAATACGGCAATGCGACCTTGAACACTCCGCAGCGCTGTGGACAGAGCTTCCAGCGAGCGCGGGTGATCGACAACATCGCCATCGGTGCCGACCACATGTTCACCGTGTACAACGGGGCCGAGCTCGACGACGGGTGCGGCCAGCCCGGGCCGAACACGCTCCCGCCTCGGACCGGCAACGACGTGTCCGCCTTCGACACCGGGCTCGTCCACGGGGTCTCGACCGACACCTCCGACGGTGGGGGAGCGCGGCTCATCCGAGGTCAATACCCGAAGGCACAGGTCCTCGGCACGTCGCTCGATAACAAGCCCCTCTGGGAGTTCATCCCCGAACAGACGCTGACGAACGTCCCCACCAGCTGTCAGCGAGCGACGTTCGACTCACTGATTGCGACAACGCCGGGACCGCAGCAACAGGCCGTGCTGCAGGGGGCTCTCGAGCAGTGCGTCAGCGACTACGAGGCGGGCAACTACACCGGAGTCGTGTTCGGCGCCAAGACGGACCCGTTCGGCAAGGC
>DASZJD010000031.1 GCA_035948415.1 Acidimicrobiia bacterium
CGTTCGCGGTGGCGTACTCGACGCCGGTGGGCACGATCCTGCACACCGGCGACTTCAAGCTCGACCTCACCCCCGTGGACGGCCGCCGCACCGACCTCGCCCGTCTGGGGGAGATCGCTCGCCGCGGGGTCCGGCTCCTCCTCTCGGACTCCACGAACGCGGAGCGCCCCGGGTACACGGCGTCCGAGACGACGGTCGGCGTCGTGATGCGCGACCTTTTCCGCGACCACCCGGACCGCCGGTTCATCGTGGCGTCGTTCGCTTCGCACCTGCACCGGGTCGAGCAGGTGGCGCGGGAGGCGATCGCGGCCGGACGCCGCGTCGCCTTCCTCGGCCGCTCGATGAGCCAGAACGTCACCCTGGCGCGCGAGATGGGCCTCCTCGACCTGCCGGTGGACCGCGTCATCGACCCCGAGGAGGTCGCCCGCTACGCGCCCGGCGAGGTCTGCGTCATCTGCACCGGATCCCAGGGCGAGCCCATGAGCGCGCTGGCCCTCATGGCCACGCACGAGCACAAGTTCATGAAGGTGAGCGACGAGGACGTCGTCGTGATCTCTGCGCACGCCATCCCGGGCAACGAGCCCAGCGTGCACCGGGTCATCGACGGGCTCCACCGCGCCGGCGCGACGGTGCTCCACGAGGCCACCGCCCGGGTGCACGTGTCGGGTCACGCGTCCCAGGGGGAGCTGCAGTTCATGCTCGGCCTCGTCGACCCCGAGTGGTTCATCCCCGTCCACGGCGAGTACCGCCACCTCGTGCGCCACGCTCAGCTCGCCACCGACATGGGGATGCCGGCGGCGCGGGTCGTGGTGTGCGAGGACGGCGACGTCGTCACGCTGAACGCGCAGACCCTCGAGGTCGAGCACCGCGGCGTCCCCGCCGGCTACCAGTACGTCGACGGCATCGAGGGCGACGTCAGCCACGGGGTGCTGCGCGACCGCCGCAACCTGGCCGAGGAGGGCTTCGTCGTCGTCATCGCCACCGTCGACGCTGGCACCGGGGAGGTCGTCACCGGCCCCGAGATCGTGACCCGGGGCTGGGTGTTCGAAGCCGAGGCCGAGACGCTGCTCGAAGAGGCCAAGGCCGCGGTGCGCGACGCCCTCACCCAGCCCCCCGAGGACGGGACCGTCGACTTCGAGGTCCTCCGGAAGAACGCCCGGCGGGCCCTCGGCCGGCTCATCAGCGAGCGGACCCGGCGCCGCCCCGCCGTCATCCCGGTGATCATGGAGGTCTAGTGGGGGAGCCGGTGACGATCCGGGACTGGTCCAACTTCATCGGCGGGCGGGTCGCCCTCGTGACCGGGGCCGGGGCCGGCATCGGGCGCGCGATCGCGATCCAGATGGCGCGCGCCGGCGCCCAGGTGTGGGTGAACGACCTCGCCCCCGAGCGGGCCGACGGCGTGTGCGCCGAGATCGAGACCGAGGGGGGGACGGCCCGCCCGGTGGTCGCCGACGTCTGCGACGGCGACGCCGTCGCCGCCATGTACGCGACGACCGGCGCCCTCGACATCCTCGTCAACAACGCCGGCAGCGGGGTGCGCTCCTGGGGGGAGGGCCAGCGGCTGATCCCGTTCGTCGAATCGGGCCCGGCCGACTGGGACCCCGTCATTCGCGTCAACCTGGCCGGCGTGCTCCACGTCACCCGGGCCTTCCTGCCCGCCATGCTCGAGCGCCGGTGGGGCCGGGTGCTCGTGATCGTCTCGGACGCCGGGCGGCGCGGCGAGCGCCGCCAGGTCGTCTACGGCGCGGCGAAGGCGGCGGCGATGGGGTTCGTGCGCGGGCTGGCCGCCGAGGTGGGGCGGGACGGCGTCACCGTCAACTGCATCTCCCTCGGGTCGATGAAGCACGCCACGCTTGCCGACGCTGTCGAGGCCGACCCCGGCCTCGAGGCCAAGCTGGCCCGGAACTACCCGGTGGGCCGCCTCGGACGGGTCGAGGACCCCGCCCCGCTGGCCGTGCTCCTCTGCAGCGACGCCGCCGAGTGGATCACGGGCCAGGTGTACCCGGTCGACGGGGGCTACGCCCCCGCCCTCTAGTCCCGGTGGCCCGTGCGGCCCCTGTGTCCGCTGGCGTTTTTGGGGCTGGTGTTAGCGTGACCCGGTGGCGTCCCGCACCACCACCCGGACGTGGGGCCGCCGCGCCGCCCCGGCGCGCGCCCATCGCGCCGCGCCGACGCGGCGCCGCGCCGCCCCGGAGCCGACCCGCTCCGACCTCGCCGAGGCCGCCCGCCGCCAGCTGCGCGGGCACCGCGGCGACGCCGCCGGCGTCGGGCTGCTCGTCCTCGCCGCGCTGACCGCCCTCGGCCTGGCCTCGAACCTCGCCGGCGGCCTCGGCCGCGGGATCGCCGACGCCCTCGGCGCCCTCGTGGGGCAGGCCCGCTACGCCGTGCCGGCGGCGTGCGCGGTCGCCGCCGTCGCCTGCGTGCGGGCCCGGCCTCCCGTCGACCCCGACGCCGACCCCGACGCCGCCGAGGCGGGGCCGGCCCCGCTGCGGGTCGGGCTCGGCGCCGCCCTCCTCGGCCTGTCGGTCGTCGGCATCCTGCACCTGATCCACGGCTCCCCCGACGTCGCCGGGCCGGTCGACGCGCTGCGCGCCGCCGGCGGCTACCTCGGCGCCGCCAGCGGGGGCGCGCTGGGCGCCGTGGCCGGGACCGTGGGCGCCGCGGTGGTGCTCGTGGGCCTGGGCCTGCTCGGCGCGCTCCTGGTCTCGGGCCTGTCGGCCCGACGCGCCGGCGCCGGCGCCGCCGCCGCCGCCGTGGCCGCGCTGCGCCTGGCCCGCGGGGTGGCGAAGCCGCCGCCGGGCCCGCCCGCGGTCGGCGTCGACGACGCCACCGCCGCCGGTGCGGACGACGTCGCGGTCCCGAGCGACCTCTACGACGTCGAGCGCGACCCGGCCCCCGACGAGCCCGGCCCGGACCCGACCGTGCCGGTCGCGGCCCCCGTGCGGGTGGTGGAGGAGGCGGACGGCCAGATGGCCCTGGCGGTGGCGCGCGCCGGGCGGGCGGGGTCGTGGACGCTGCCCCCGCCGACGCTCCTGGCCCGCAGCGGCGCGGCCAAGGCCGACCGCCGGCTGGCCGAGGCCGCCGGCGCGGTGCTGGCCGGGGCGCTGGCCCAGCACGGGGTCGACGCCCGCCTCATCGGCATGACGATCGGGCCGACGGTGACGCGCTACGAGCTCGAGCTGGCGCCCGGCGTGAAGGTCAACCGGGTCACGAGCCTCGCGCACGACGTCGCCTACGCCATGGCGTCGCCCGACGTCCGCATCCTGGCCCCGATCCCCGGTCGCAGCGCCATCGGGGTCGAGGTCCCGAACCGCCAGCGCCAGCTCGTCACCCTCGGGGACCTCCTCGCCACCCCCGAGGCCGCCGCCGCCGCCGAGCCGCTCGCGGTCGCGCTCGGTCGCGACATCGCCGGGCGCCCGGTGATGCTCGACCTGGCCACGCTCCCGCACGTCCTGATCGCCGGCGCCACCGGCGCCGGCAAGTCGAGCTGCATCAACTCGCTCGTCACGTCGCTGCTCATGCGCAACACCCCGGACCGGGTGCGGCTGATCCTCGTGGACCCGAAGCGGGTCGAGCTCGGCGGCTACAACGACGTGCCGCACCTGCTCACCGCGGTGGTCACGAACCCGAAGAAGGCCGCCAACGCGCTCGACTGGGCCGTGCGCGAGATGGACCTGCGCTACGAGCTGCTCGCCGACGTCGGCGTGCGCGACCTGGCCGGCTACAACGCCGCCGTCGACCGCGGCGACCTGCCGACGCCGGAGGAGCCCGATCCCGTCACCGGCCGCGGCTACGAGCGGCTGCCGTACATCGTCGTCGTCGTCGACGAGCTGAACGACCTGATGATGGTGGCGGCCCGCGACGTCGAGGCCAGCATCTGCCGCATCGCCCAGATGGCGCGCGCCGTCGGCATCCACCTCGTGATCGCCACCCAGCGGCCGTCGGTCGACGTGATCACCGGGGTCATCAAGGCCAACGTGCCGAGCCGCATGGCGTTCTCGGTCACGAGCCTCGCCGACTCCCGGGTCATCCTCGACCAGTCGGGAGCCGAGAAGCTCGTCGGCCAGGGCGACATGCTCCTCGTCACGGCCAGCGAGAGCCGGCCCCGCCGCATCCAGGCCGCCTGGGTCGACGAGACCTGCATCCACAAGGTCGCGGCCCACTGGCGCCGCCAGGTCACCGAGCCCCAGTACGTGGACGGGATCGCCGAGGACAGCGCCGCCGGGGGCCGGGCGGGCGCCGACGCCGACGACGACGACGAGCTGCTGGCCGAGGCGATGGAGCTCGTGGTGCGGTCCGGGCTCGGGTCCACGTCGATGCTGCAGCGGAAGCTGCGGGTCGGGTTCGCCCGGGCCGGGCGGCTCATGGACCTCCTCGAGCGGCGGGGGGTGGTCGGGCCGTCCGAGGGCTCGAAGGCCCGCAGCGTCCTCATGACCGTCGAGGAGTTCGAGGAGCGCCCGGCCCCGGCCTGACGGCTCAAGGGGGCGGAGGGGCCTGCCGTAAACCTCGACGAGGGGCGGGCGTGCAGCCGGGGGTTGCATGCTCCGCAAGCTGGCCTTTCGGACGAAGCTCGTCCTCGTCGTGGCCGTGCCCTGCTTCGCGCTGCTGGGCTTCGCCGGCCTCACGATCAACAGCCGCTTCGACGCCCTGTCGAGCGAGCAGCAGTACGGGCACGTCGAGCGGGGCTTCAGCGCCCTGGCCCGGCTCAGCCGCAGCGTCGCCGACGAGGGCGTGGCCTCCCAGTGGTTCATCCGGGCGCCGATCCCCAACCCGCCGAGCTCGAAGACGCTGATCTTCGACACCCGCCTGTCGACGGACACCGCCGCCGACGAGCTGCGCGCCGCGGTCCCGTCGCTCGACGGGCGCGTCAGCCCCGCCACCATCGGCCTGATCGAGGGCGTCCTGACCCGGGTCCGGCAGATCCAGGTCGGGGTCGGCAGCCAGCCCGGCGTCCGGGCCGAGGTCGACGCCCAGCGGAACCCCGGCGCCGTGTACACGGGCCTGGCCGACCAGTCGATCGTCGCCGCGGCCGCCGTGGCCCGCGACATCAACGACCGCGGCCTCTCGACCAGCCTCCTCGGCGTGGTCGACCTGCGGCGGGCCCAGGTGGCCGCCGCCGCCGAGGCCTCGGTCGCGGTCAACTGGCTCCTCGGCGGGCCCGGGGACGTCGCGGCCTGGGACGCCGCCGTCCACGACCAGGACACCGCCACGAACGCCTTCTTCGCCACCTCCACCCCGGCCGAGGCGCGCGCCCAGCGGGCCGCCGTCGGGACCCGGCCCCCCGACCCGCTGCGGTCGAACGTCGCCGGGGTGCTGCCGAGCGCGTTCCCCGCCACCCGCAGCAGCGTCTACGACTACCTCCGCGCCGTCCTCACCAAGCAGTCGAACACCGACCAGGGCGTGAACGCGGTGCAGGCGGTCGTCGACCGCACCGCCGCCAGCAAGGAGTCCGACGCCCGCACCCAGCTCGAGCTGGCCGCCGGCGGCACCGCGCTGCTCCTGGCGCTCGTGCTGGCGCTGACCTGGTCGCTCATCCAGTCCGTGACCCGGCCGCTCCGGGCCCTGACCCGCGCCGCGCGCAACGTCGCCGAGCGGCGCCTGCCCCAGCTCGTCGACACCGTGCGCGCGGGCGGGAACCTCGCCCCCGACCAGCTCGAGCGGCTCGCCCCGATCAACGTCGAGTCGCACGACGAGATCGGCGACCTCGCCGAGGCCTTCGGCAACGTGCAGCGCGTCGCCGTCACGGTCGCCGAGGAGCAGGCGGCGCTCCTCCGCAAGGGCATCGGCGACCTCTACGTGAACCTCGCCCGGCGCAACCAGAGCCTCCTCGACCGGCAGCTGGCGCTCCTCGACGATCTCGAGCGCGACACCGGCGACCCCGACGAGCTGGCCACCCTCTTCGAGCTCGACCACCTGTCGACCCGCATGCGGCGGAACGCCGAGAGCCTGCTCGTCCTCTCGGGCTCCGAGCAGCCGCGGCAGTGGCGCACCGCCATCCCGATCATCGACGTCGTGCGTGCCGCCGCGGCCGAGATCGCCGACTTCGCGCGGGTCCGCTACGCCGGGTTCCAGGGCGACCTCGCCGTGGGCGGCCACGCCGTCTCCGACGTCACCCACCTCCTCGCCGAGCTGCTCGAGAACGCCACCGCCTTCTCGCCGCCGGCGACGCCCGTGCTCGTGTCGGCCGCGCCGAGCGACCACCGCTACGTGATCACGGTCACCGACGAGGGCATCGGCGTCGACGACGAGCGGCTGGCTCGCCTCAACGCCCTCCTCAGCCACCCGCCCGCGCCGGGGCTGGCGCTCTCCCGCACCCTCGGGCTCCACGTCGTCGCCTACCTCGCCGCCCGGCACGGCATCTACGTGCAGCTGCGGCGGGCGCCGACGGTCGGCATCGTCGCGGTGGTGGCGCTCCCGGCCTCGATCCTCGCCCGCGCCTCGGCCCCGCCCCCGGGCCCGGACCCGACGACGCTGGCCCGGCCGGGCGAGGGGACGGGCCCCGTCCTCGAGACGGTCGGGGCGCCGGCCCGCCCGGCCGCGCCCCCGGAGGACCGGGCCACGGCCCCGGTCCCGGTGGCGGTCGGCCTCGCCGACGCCCCGCCGCCCGGCTCGTCGGCGCCCCCGGCCCCGCCGGGACCCGGCCGGGAGCACCCGCTGCCGCGGCGGGTCGGCCGCGGCGCCGCCCCCGACGCCGACCCGCTCGTGGCCCGGGTGCCCGGCACCCACCTCTCGCACCGGCCGGCGCCGCCGCCGCCCCCCGGCGAGGCGCGGCCCCGGCCCGAGCGCGTCCACGACCTGCTCACGCGGCACGCCCGCGGCGTGCGCGAGGGCCGGCAGCACGAGGACGACCCGTGATCCGGATGAGCGCCGAGGCGCGCAACCTGAACTGGCTGGTGTCGAACTTCGTCGCCGGCGTGCCCGGCGCCACCCAGGCCGCGGTCGTGTCGTCCGACGGCCTGCTCATCGCCATGTCCGACGGCCTCGACCGCGTCGACGCCGACCGGCTGTCGGCGGTCGCGGCCGGGATCCAGAGCATCGCCCGCGGCGCCGCGGGACCGCTGCGCGGCGGCGCCGTCCACGAGACCATCGTCGAGTTCGAGCACGCCATCCTCTTCGTCATGAGCGTCAGCGACAGCTCGGCGCTGGCGGTGACCGCCACCCGTCCCTGCGACGTCGGCCTCATCGGCTACGAGATGGCGGTCCTGGTCGAGCGCTGCGCCGCCGCGCTCACCCCCGCCGTGGTGGCGGAGCTCCAGACGGCGTTGCCGCAGTAGAGGGGAACCAGGTGACGCTGACCGGACCGGAGCCGCGCCTGCCGCGGGTCGTGCGCCCCTACGTGCTGACCGGCGGGCGCACGAGGGCGGCCGGCCCGACGCTGGCGCTCGACGCGTCCGTGTGCACCACCGCCAGCGCGCCGACGCGGCCGCTGCCGGCGACACCGGAGGCGGCGCGCATCATCGACCTGTGCGCGGTGCCGACCTCGGTCGCCGAGCTCGCCGGCCGGCTCACCCTGCCGGTCGGCGTGGTCCGGGTGCTCGTCGGCGACCTGGGCGCGCTCGGCGCCGTGACCGTGAACCCACCGACCCCGGTCAGCGCCGCGACCGACACCGGGCTCCTGACGAGGCTCCTCGATGGCATCCGCGCTCTCTGACCGCACCCTGCGCCCGCTGGCGGCGCCGCTGTCGATGAAGGTCGTCGTCGCCGGCGGCTTCGCGGTCGGCAAGACCACGTTCGTCGGCGCCATCTCCGAGATCGAGCCGCTGCGCACCGAGGCCGAGATGACGGTCGAGAGCCTCGGGCTGGACCACGCGGGACCCGTCGCCGGCGTCAAGCGGGGCACGACGGTCGCCATGGACTTCGGCCGGATCACGATCGACGAGGAGATGGTGCTGTACCTGTTCGGCACCCCGGGTCAGGACCGCTTCTGGTTCCTCTGGGACGAGCTCGTGCGCGGCGCGGTCGGAGCCGTGGTGATGGTCGACACCCGGCGGCTGCAGGAGTGCTTCGCCGCCGTCGACTACTTCGAGCACCTCGAGCTGCCGTTCGTCGTGGCGGTCAACCTCTTCGACGGCGTCGCCACCCACCATCCCCGCATGGTCCGGGAGGCGCTCTCGGTCCCCGCCAACGTCCCCGTCGTGCTCTGCGACGCCCGCCGCCGCAGCCACGTCCAAGAGACCCTCGTGCTCCTCGTC